>JBAYGL010000116.1:0-12086 GCA_041666725.1 Limisphaerales bacterium | reverse complement strand
TCTTTTCCAGCCTTGAGCGCTTCGACCAGCATCGGCCCGTGGGCGAAGTCCGGCGTGGCGATGACGACGGCGTCCACATCCTTGAGCGCGAGCAATTCTCGGAAGCGGGTAAATTCGCGCGGCGTCTCGCCGCCCTTCTGCTGCACGCGCGCGGCGGCGGCGTGGAGATTCTTCTTCCACACGTCGCACACGGCGGTGACCTGCACGTTCTGCGACTTGGCGAGGTTGAGGATTTCACCCATCAGCGCGCCATTGCGTCCGCCGGTGCCGATGATGCCGATGTTGATGCGATCGCTGGCGGCGGCGGCACGACTGAACCACGGCGCGGCCACGACGGCGGCGGTGGCAGCGGAACCTGTTTGGAGGAACTGGCGGCGTGGGAGCGGAGTTCGGGTGTTCATATGCTTGAGTTACCTTGTGAGGAACCTGCGACGGCGGAGCACGCCGCACCTTGACGGCGGTCAATGAAACCTGCGCGGTGCCGAATTCGCCGGGCACATCTGAGTCGTCACGCCTCCGCAGGGAAAATGCCGCGCAGGAACTGCCGGTTCTGCACGTAGCTCTCCTGCATCTTTCCCCCGGGCGGCACGGCGCCCTCGATGTGCATCCAGCCGGAGTATCCGATGTCGTCGATCGCGGCGCGGACCTTCTTGAAATCAACACGCCCATGGCCGAGCATCGCACCGTTCTCCTTCATGTGGAACTCGCAGATGTGCCCCTGTTTTCCGAGCCAGCGGATTTCACGGTAGATGTCGTAGCCCATCTTTTCGGAGTTCGCGACGTCGTAGTAAACCTTCACCGCCGGCGAGCCGACGCGCTGAAGAATGTCCATGTGCTCCTCCGCGCTGAGCCAGCTCTCGACGCCAAGGAAGACCCCGGCCTTCTCGGCCTTGGGCGCGACGGCGCGGAGCCGGCGCACGACCTCGTCCGTGCCGGGCTTGTCACCCTTGAGGTCGCCCTTGCTGAAAAACGCGAGCAAAACGACCTTCGTGTCCATCGCCCGCATCACGTCCACGCAATCACTCACCCACTGGATCGTGCGGGGGTCGCTCTTGTAGGGAATTTTGTTCAGCTCGCCAATCGCGAGCGAGGCCACCGCCACGCCGGTCTTCTTCGCGGCATCCCGATACTGCCGCTGGAGTTCGGCGCGGTTCAGCTGCATCCCGTTGGCCGCCGTGCCGAGGCTGACCTGCACGCCGTCGAGGCCGATGCTTTTCGCCAGATCCATCGCCGCAGGGTCGCCCTCCTTTCCAATCGACCAGTCGCACGCGCCGATCCTGAAACGCCGTCTGTCCGGCGCTGCGAACAACGGTGCAAACGCGGAGCCGAGACAGAGCCCGGCCGTTGCACAAGCCGAGCGGGAGAGCATGAGACGGCGGGAAACTGTTTTTTTCATGGCGGGTGGCTTTCTAGCGCGAAGCCGCCCGTCCGCCGAGGAGAAAATCACCGGCCATTTTCCCCCTGCCCTTCGCGGCCGTTTGCGTCTATTGTGCCTGCCATGAAATCTTCCTACGAACTCGCGATGGAGCGGCTGAGCAAACAGGCCCCGACCGTCAAGCTCTCCGCACAGAAGAAGGCCGAGCTGGCCGACCTCGAATCCCTCTACAAATCCAAGATCGCCGACCGCGAAATCCTCGTGAAAGGCCAGCTCCAGAAAGCTGCGGAAAAGGGCGATGCCGAGGCCTACGTGCAGTTGGAAAAGCAGCTTGTCAGCGACCGCAAGACGCTCAACGCCGAACTGGAAGAAAAGAAGGAACGCGTCCGCCACGGCAAGGACTGACCGCCACCATCCGCACTGGCCGGCACCAGTCCAAAACCCCATGGGTGCCTGCCAGCGGTTTCGAGCCATCTCATGAAATCCGAAAACGAAACAGCCCCGGACACACGCCCCTTCAGGCTGCCGCCCGCGCTGGCCGCCATCCGCGGGAACAAGGCGCTGCTCTTCCTGCTCGCGGGCGCGCTCGGTGGCGCAGCCGGGTCGGCGATCGCGGAGTTCACTCCGGGCGGCGGGCGGGACTCTTCACCACTGGTGCTCATCATCGCCACCGGCCTCTGGTTTGCGATCTCGGCGAGCGTGCTGGCCACCGCGCTGTTTGCAGCGGGCGAATGGCACCAGCGTCGCAATCTCCGGCCGCGTCCGGTCCAAAAAATCCTGTTGTTCGGGGCGCTGGCCGGTCTCATCGCCGGCGCAGCCGCACAGGCCGCCTACACAGTGCGCATCGGATCGCCGGCGTTTCATGCCATCGTCGTCCGCACGGTCTGCTGGGCCCTGATGGGTGCGTTGCTCGGCGCGTTGCTGTCCCGACCGGTGCCAAACCTGGGCCTGCTGCGCGGATTGATTGCGGGCGCGGCCGGCGGCGGGCTGGGCGGCATCGGCTTCCTGATGGTCGGTCGCGTGCTGCCGGACGCCATCGGCCGGCTGGTGGGCCTGGGCACGCTCGGGCTGGCATTGGGGCTGGCCATGATCGTGGTCGAGAAGTTTTTCCGCGAGGCGAGCCTGGAAGTGATCTGGGCGCCAAACGAGACGACGAACTTCAACCTCGGCGCACAGGCCGTGACCATCGGCGGCGGTGAGGATCATATCTTTGTGCGCGGCCTGCCGCATCACTTCGCGAGCATTGTCTTCGCGAACGGCCTCGTCGAATACATCGAGACCGCCACCGGCAAGCGCACGCCCCTCAAGGACGGCAGCCGCCTCGAAATCGGCAGGCTCAACCTCGTCATCCATGCGGCGAAATGAACGGCCCGTCCCCTGCCCCGCCCGCCCGAGGCGCGTTCCAGCTGGTCGTCGCAGCGTTCATTGCCGCGCTGGTTCTCTTCACCGCCCTGTGCGTTCGCAACGCGGCCCGTCCGGATGTGCGCCCCGCTGACGGCGGCACGTTTGCCGGCACCGACGTGGATGGGCGGGTGGTGCAGGTTCACCTGTTCGAGCAGGGGGGCACGTGGCAGGGCTGGCTCTACCGCGAAGGGCTGGTGCAGACGGACTGGTTCAGCACCTCCAACCGCGTCCATCCGTGGCAGGAAAGTGTGATCGCCCGCGAGCGCGACGATCAGCCGAATCCGCCCGAGTCCGTCGTCGCCTCCACCGCCGACGCCCGCAAGCTCAACGCGACGCTGCCACGCCTTTCCTCGTGGGGCACGGACACGGCGAATCTCAGCCTGAAGTTTGGACACTCGAGTTTCCGGCGATTCGCCGGGCTCCGGCTGGGCGCGTGGGGCGGAACGCAGGAGTTCCGCGCGCAGTTTCCAACGTTGCCGGGCGGCTCCGCATTTCACGCCGCGATCAGCCGCGAAATCCAACAGCACTGCGAGCGGGAGGCGAAGGAGTTCACCTCCGACCCGATGAGCTTTTGGCTCGACCACCTCCGCAATCGCGGGCCCATGACAATGAACCAGCACGAGCTGACCGAGCACTGGCAGCTGCGGCTGCTGACGACGAACCTCGCGAGCTTCTGCGTGTGGAGTTACGACGCGACGGGCGGCAACGGCAACCACAACCACTGGCAGGGTGTGAACTATTCCTGGGAATCAGGAACCATCCGCCCGCTCAAGCTGGAGGAACTCTTTCCGGCCGGCGTTCAATGGGCGGACGCACTCCGCCGTCGCTGCGAGTCCAAGCTCGCGGCCGGCGGAGCACCGGATCTGGCACGGGGAGCGGTCACGAATGCCGACACCGACGTCAGTGTCTTCACGCTTTCGCCCACCGGCCTGCAAATCTACTTCAATCCCTACACCATCGCCTCGGGCGCAGACGGCGAGTTTGTCGTTCACTTCGATTACGCCGAACTGAAAGACCTGTTGCGCGGCGGAGGGACAGCCAGGCTTCCGGCGCGACAATCGGGCTGGAATTAAATTGCCCCATGACGATATTTGATCCGAAGTCCCAGAGTTCTATGAGACACCCAGCGTCCCTGTTGTTGGCCTTGGCCCTCACGGTGCCGGCCGCCGCCGCTCCGGCAAAAAAGATCACATACAACCGCGACATCCGCCCGGTGCTCTCGGACAACTGCTTCTATTGCCACGGGCCGGACAAGAACCATCGCAAGGGCAAGCTCCGCCTCGATGTGCGCGAGGAGGCCGTCGCCAAGAAGGCCATCGTGCCCGGCAGTCCCGGCACGAGCGAGCTGATGAGGCGCATCCTCACCAAGGATGCGGACGATCTGATGCCGCCACCCGATTCGCACAAGAAGCTCACCGCGGCGCAAAAGGACTTGTTCAAGCGCTGGATCGCCGAGGGCGCGGAATACGAAACCCACTGGGCCTACGTCGCCCCGAAGAGTCCCGCCGTTCCCGCCGGCAGGAACGGTGTGGACCACCTCGTGCAGCTGCGGCTCAAGGAGGTCGGCCTGAAGCCTTCGCCGGAGGCCGACCGCCGCACGCTCGCGCGCCGGCTTCACTTCGACCTTCTCGGGCTGCCGCCCAAACCGGAGGCGGTGGAGGCCTTCGTGAACGACAAATCAACGGACGCCTACGCGAAGCTCGTCGAACAACTCCTCGCCTCGCCGCACTATGGCGAGCGCATGGCCATCGGCTGGCTGGACGTTGTGCGCTTCGCGGACACCATCGGCTACCACTCCGACAACCCGAGGAACATCTATCCCTACCGCGACTACGTCATCAAGTCGTTCAACGAGAACAGGCCCTTCGACCGGTTCACGCGCGAGCAGCTTGCCGGCGATCTCCTGCCCGACGCCACGCAGGAAACGCGTGTTGCCTCGGCCTTCAACCGGCTCATCCTGAGCACCGAGGAAGGCGGGGCGCAGCCCAAGGACTACGAACAGAGGATGCTGACCGACCGCGTCCGCGCCGTCGGCACCGTCTGGCTCGCGCAGACTCTTGGCTGCTGCCAGTGCCACGACCACAAGTTCGATCCCGGCACGATGCGTGATTTCTATTCGCTCGGCGCATTCTTTGCCGACCTCAAGGAGCCCATCATCGGGAAGCGCGAAGACGGCCTGCTGCTCACAACCGAAACAGAAGCCGTGGAACTCGCACGGCTCGAAAGCGAAGAGGCCCGGCTGCAAAAGGAATTTGACGGCCCCCAGACGCATCTCGCCGTCGCATTCAGCAAGTGGCAGGAGGATGCCAGCGTCGCCGTCCAAAACGACGCAAAGTGGAAGACGCTCAAGCCTTCAAAGGCCGAGTCCAAGGCCGGCGCGAAACTTGCGATCCAGGGCGACAGCGCCGTCCTGGCAAGCGGCAAGCTGCCGGAAAACGACACCTACACCGTCACGATCACCAACGTCATGAAGAAGGTCCTCGGCCTGCGCATCGAGGCCCTGCCTGACAATTCATTCCCACGCAAAGGCCCGGGGCGCGGCTTCACCGGCAACTTCATCCTCACCGAAGTCACAGCAAAGGTTCAGCGCGGCTGGCCAAAATCCCAGCCGGTTAAATTTTCAGCCGCGCGCGCAACCTTCGAGCAGACCGTGAATGCGCAGAACAATCCCAACAAGGCGTGGACCGCGGCCTCGGTGATTGACGGGGATGCGAATGGCGAGGAGTTCGGATGGTCCGTGTTTCCCGAAGTCGGCAGGGCGCAGAACCTGGTTTTGGAACTGGCCGCCCCGCTCACGCTGGAGGCGGGCGACACGCTCACCGTCGAGCTGAAGCAGAACTCGTCGAGGAAGGACCACATGCTCGGCCGGTTCCGGCTGGCCGTTACAACAGAAGCGGAGAGCGCGTGCTTCGCATACCCCCCGGCCCCGCCGGCCGACGTCCAGACCATCCTGAAAATGACGGAGGACAAGCGCACGGACGCCCAGAAGACCAAGCTGTTCACACACTTCAAAAGCGTCACTCCCGAGATGGCCAGGCTGAGAAAAAGCCTTGCCGAGGCAAAGTCGGCGAAAGCCGAGTTCGAGCTGAAGATTCCAAAATGCCTCGTCTCGGTGTCGGCGCAGAAGAAGCGCACCGTCCGCGTCCTGCCGCGCGGCAACTGGATGGATGAAAGCGGCCCGGTGGTGAAGCCCGCCCTTCCGGCCTTTCTCCCGGTTTCACTGAAGACGGAGGACAAACCGGATGCGTCACTGACCCGGCTCGACCTCGCTGACTGGATCGTGTCGAAGGAAAATCCGCTGACGGCCCGCGTGTTCGTCAACCGGTTGTGGAAACAGTTCCTTGGCACCGGCCTTTCAAAGATGCTCGACGACATGGGGGCGCAGGGCGAGGCCCCGGTGAACCCGGCGCTGCTCGACTGGCTTGCGACTGAGTTTATGGATCATGACTGGGACGTGAAGCACATGGTCCGGACCATCGTGATGAGCTCGACCTACCGGCAGGTTTCCACGGCCTCGAAAACCCTTCAAACGCGCGACCCCTACAACCGGGAGCTGGCGCGCCAGAGCAGATGGCGGATCGAAGCCGAGATGGTGCGCGACAACGCGTTGTCCATCGCCGGCCTGCTGGTGCCCACCGTTGGCGGGCCGAGCGTGAAGCCGTATCAGCCCGGCGGCTATTGGGAAAACCTGAGCTTCCCCGAGCGCACCTACGAGGCGAGCAAGGGCGGCGATCAGTTCCGTCGCGGACTCTACACATGGTGGCAGCGCAGCTTCCTCCATCCCTCGATGCTCGCCTTCGACGCCCCCAGCCGTGAGGAGTGCGCCGCCGAGCGCAGCCGTTCGAACATCCCGCAGCAGGCGCTCGTGCTGCTCAACGACCCGACCTATGTCGAGTCCGCGCGCGTCTTCGCCACGCGGATCGTGAAGGAAGGCGGCGACAGCACCACACGCATCGTCTGGGCTTGGAAACAGGCCTTGTCCCGCGCCCCGCGCCCGGACGAGCTTGCCATCGCCCGGAAGCTGTTCGACAAGCACCTTGCCCAATACAAGGCCGACACAAAGTCCGCCGAATCGCTCTTGAAAGCCGGTATCGCCCCGCCGCCGCCCTCCGGGACGGACCCCGCCGAACTCGCCGCGTGGACCAGCGTCGCACGAGTCATCCTGAACCTGCACGAAACCATCACGCGCTCGTAAATCATGCATCTCCGCCCGGAAGTCCGTCAGTTCTGCCAGCAACAGCAAACGCGCCGCGTGTTCCTCGGCCGTGCGGCGCAGGGCGTTGGCGCGTTCGCGCTCGCCTCGATGCTGAACCCCGCGCTGCTTGCCGCCGGGAAAAAGCCGTCGGCATCCCGCAAGGACAAGTGGCCCGGCGTCGTGAACCCTCTTCACTTCCCCGCCAGGGCCAAGCGCGTCATCTGGCTCACCATGGCCGGCGGGGCGTCCCATCTGGAGACATTCGATTACAAGCCCAGGCTCGCAAAGATGCATGGGAAGCCGATGCCGAAATCGTTCACCGACGGCAAACAGATCGCCCAGTTGCAGAAAGCCGAACTCGTGTGCTACGGCCCCCAGCTTGGCTTCAAGAAATTCGGCACGAACGGCCAGGAGATGTGCGAGCTCCTCGAGAAGACGGGATCCGTCTCCGACGAGATCTGCATCATCCGCTCCATGACCACGGAGGCCATCAACCACGATCCGGCCCACATGTTCATGAACACCGGCGCGCAAATTGCAGGACGGCCCAGCGCGGGTGCATGGATCACTTACGGCCTGGGCACGGAGGCGGAGGACCTGCCGGGATTCGTCGTTCTGACCTCCCTCGGCAAGGGCGGTCAGAACCAGCCCATCGCTTCGCGTCAATGGTCGCCGGGCTTCCTCCCCAGCCGCTTTCAAGGCGTCCAGCTGCGCAGCAAGGGCGACGCCGTGCTTTACCTGGGCACGCCCGCCGGCATCACCCGCGATCAGCAGGCGGATGTGGTGCAGGCGGTCAACTCACTCAACAAAATCCACGACACCGTCGTGGACGACCCGGAAATCGCCACGCGCATCGCCCAGTATGAAATGGCCTTTCAGATGCAGACCAGCGTGCCCTGGCTGATGAACACGGCAAAGGAACCCCAGACCGTTCTGGACCTCTACGGCTGCAAGCCCGGCGACGGCTCGTTTGCGTCGAACTGCCTGCTCGCCCGGCGGCTTGCCGAACGCGGCACGCGCTTCATCCAGCTCTACCACAGGGATTGGGATCATCATGGTTCCGTGAAGGAAGGCATCACCCAGAAGGCCGCCGAGGTTGACCGTGCGTGCATGGCCCTCATCACCGATCTCAAGCAGCGCGGCATGCTCAAGGACACCCTGATCGTCTGGGCGGGCGAGTTCGGCCGCACGCCGATGAGCCAGGGCGGAAACGGACGCGATCACCACAACGCCGGATTCAGCATCTGGCTCGCGGGCGGCGGCATCAAGGGCGGCATCGGCTACGGCGCGACCGACGAACTCGGCTACTCCGCCGTCGAAAACGTCGTGAACGTCCACGACCTGCACGCCACGATGCTGAGGCTCCTCGGCGTGGATCACAACCGGCTCTCGGTGAAGTTCCAGGGCCTCGACGCGCGGCTCAGCGGTGTCGAGGGCGCAAAGCCGATTCAGGGGATCATGGCATGAACAAGAAGCCTCTCATCAGCACCCGGCTTCAGCCGGGTGTGCGCGAGGGAAACGAACAGCAAACCGTTTCAACGGTTTGCCCCGGCGAACGCGGAGTCTCGACGGCCAAGCCGTTAAAACGGCTCGGCCTCGGAGCGGACAATTTCACCCGGCTCAAGCCGGGTGCTAATGAGAACGGAGGCGTCCCTTGAATCGGCTCTCCGATTTCACGTCCACGCTGCCACGCCGCGCCTTCCTCGGCCGTTCCGGCCTCGGGCTGATGGCGTTGTCCTCCTTGCTGGACCGTTCCACCTGCGCCGCCGGTCCTGCCAAGCCCGCACGCTGGCAGGGCGTGGTGAACCCGCTCCATCACGCGCCGCGCGCCAAGCGCATCATCTGGCTCTACATGGCGGGCGGGCCATCGCATCTGGAGACGCTCGATCCCAAGCCGGAGCTGGCGAAGCTCCACGGACAGCCGATGCCGGAATCGTTCACCTCCGGACAACAGCTCGCACAGTTGCAGGAGCAGACGCTGAAGTGCTTCGCGCCCCAGTTTGCGTTCAAAAGGTTTGGGCAGAGCGGCACCGAGTTGTCCGAAATCTTCCCGCATCTGGGCGGCGTCGCGGATGAACTCACGGTCATCCGCTCGATGCGCACCGACGCCATCAACCACGACCCGGCGCACACGTTGATGAACACGGGCACGATGATTTCCGGCAGGCCCTCGATGGGTTCGTGGGTTCTCTACGGCCTCGGCAGCGAAAGCGAGGATCTGCCCGGCTTCGTCGTGCTGACTTCGACGGAAGGCCGCCCCCCGCAGCCAATTTCCGTGCGCCAGTGGCACAGCGGGTTTTTGCCGGGGCAGTTTCAGGGGGTGGCGATGCGCTCCAAGGGCGATCCGGTGCTCTACCTGAACCGCCCGCCCGGCGTCAGCGCCACGCAGCAGCACGATGTGGTCGCGGCGGTGGAATCATTGAACCGGAGCCGGCAGCGGATCGGCGACGACCCCGAGCTGGCCACCCGCATCGCCCAATACGAACTGGCCTTCAAGATGCAGACGGCGGTGCCCGGCCTCATGGACGTGGCCGGCGAGCCGCAACACATCCTCGACTCCTACGGTTGCAGGCCCGGCGACGGCTCGTTCGCATCGAACTGTCTGCTTGCGCGGCGGCTCGCAGAGCGCGGCGTGCGCTTCATCCAGCTGTATCACCGTGACTGGGATCATCACAACGACCTCGTAAAATACATTCAGGGCAACGCCGCGAACGTGGACCGCGCCGCGGCCGCACTCATCAGCGACCTCAAGCAACGCGGGATGCTCGATGACACGCTCATCGTCTGGGGCGGCGAGTTCGGCCGCACGCCGATGGCGCAGGCGAACAAGGGCG
Source organism: Limisphaerales bacterium (assembly GCA_041666725.1). Taxonomy (GTDB): domain Bacteria; phylum Verrucomicrobiota; class Verrucomicrobiia; order Limisphaerales; family SXTU01; genus SXTU01. Next base: position 2,278 of record JBAYGL010000116.1, on the reverse strand, counting down.
GCCCCGGCCGCGACCATCACATGAAGGGCTTCTCGATGTTCCTGTGCGGCGGCGGTGTGAAGCGCGGCACGGTCTATGGCGCGACGGACGAACTGGGTTACAATTCGGTGGAAAACGTCGTCCACGTCCACGATCTGCACGCGACGCTGCTGCACCAGCTCGGCATTGACCACAAGCGGCTCACCGTGAAGTTCCAGGGGCTCGACGTGCGTCTCACGGGCGTCGCCGAGGACGGCCGGGTGGTGAAGGGAATTCTTTCGTAGGTCAGCGCATCTTGCCTGACCTTCCATCTGAAACCTTCCGTTTGGGCGGATGATTTGAAGTCAGAGGGACAGGCGGGACGCGCTGTCCTACTATGGAGACACGCTCGACTCCTCCAGCGTCCACTCGCTACGCCCGTTCTCGTGACAGTGACAGTGCGCGGCGAAGAAGTCGCCGCGATGCTGCCAGAACCACGGCAAGATGCTCTCGCGGTCAGTCTGCGGCACGGCGAGGGAATCCAGTGCGGCGCGGGGGAAGAACTGGAACGCGCCCTCTGCGTGCGGCGGCGGGACGACGGTGAGCCTCGGCTTCACTTCGAAGAGGAACATCAGCCAGTGGGTGTTGCCCTGATAACCGTGTTCGCTGATGAGGGCGGTGAGGTGAAGATCGCGCGGGGTCAGGACCAGACCCATTTCCTCGTGCGCCTCGCGGCAGGCGCAGGCGTAGGGCGATTCGCCACGATCGGTCTTGAGCTTGCCGCCGGGCGGACTCCACAAGCCGCGGTTCGGCTCCTGCGCGCGCTGGAGCAGAAGAACTTCATCCGCCGCGTTGAAGCAGTAGAGGAGCGTGGAGATTTTGTGGGGCAACGCCATGGTGGGAGCAGATGTGAGGAGGCTCGAACTTTCAGTCGTTGATAGAGCCGACTGAACGGCAAGCCAGCAGGAAGCTACCCTCAGTCATCACGCGCTTCATGTCAGCGACTCCTCACGTCGTCCCCCACAGTGCTCACTTCCCCACGCAATAGAGCTTCTGCCCCGTGCGGATGTAGAGGTTGCCCTGCGAGATGGCGACGCTGGGACGGAGAAACTTGTCGCCCTCATCTTTGAGATTTGTCGTGTGGAGCAGCTTGAACTCGGAGCCGCCGGCCTGGACCACGAACACGTCTCCATCCCAGTTCATCACGTAGATTTTCCCGTCGGCGGCGGTGGGCGAGGATTGGAAGGTGCTTTTGCCCAGGTCACCGCTCCACACAACCCTGCCCGTGGCCGGGTCGAGGCACATCAGCTTCTTCTTCGTGCCGTTCAGCAGGTAGAACCTGCCCTCGTAGAAGAGCGGCGTCGGCACGTCGCTGGTGATGTCGCGGTCCTTCGGCGACGGGGCGGCGGTGGCTTCGTCTTCTTCCTTCTGCACGTGGCTCTGCCAGGCGAGGGACTTGTTGTCCAGGGTGCCGCTGCCGCCAACCTTCACGGCATAGACCGGCGCGTTCTTGGGTGCGCAGGCGAGAACAACTCCCGCGCCGACCGTGGGCGACGGGACGAGCCGCCAGTGGCCGATCTTGGTGGGGTTCCAGGTGCCCCAGCGCCAGAGTTCCCTGCCATCCGCCGGGTTGTGGCCGGTGATGCAGTCGCCGCCAACGATGATGAGTTCCTTGCGGCCGTTGTGCGTGAACGGCGTGGGCGTGCTGAAGGCTTCGAGCGATTCCGCCGCCGCATCGGACGGGCGCAGGTGCTTCCACAGGTCCCTGCCGGTCTGCGGATCAATCGCGAGGAGGAAGGACTCGTTGCCGGTCGGCTTGCCGCGTCCGTTCACCGCGACATCCCGCTGCAAGACCTGCATGTAGAGCCGTCCGTCGAGCAGCAGCGGGCTGGTGGAGAAGGTCCACTGAAAGGCGAACGGTCCGATGTTCCGCTCCCAGAGTTTCTTGCCGCCGACATCGAAACCGCGCAGGTCGCCATTGCCATAGAAGAACACGACGATCTTCCCGTCGGTCGCGGGCGACGGCGAGCAGGTGTTGCTGTTCTGGCGGTCGGTGGTGGCATTTTCGCCGACCTCCGCGCGCCAGAGCTCCCTGCCGGTCTTGCGATCAAAACAGAGCGCGAGCTGCTTCGAGGTCCGGGCATCGGCGGAGCTGACGAACACGCGGTCGCCATGGATGGCCGGCGTCGCAGCGGAGTAGCCGGGCAGCGGGGCGGCCCACTTGATGTTCTCGGTCTTGCTGAACTTCTCCGGCAGGCCCTTTTCCGGGCTGGAGCTGTTGTAAAGCGGGCCGCGCCAGTTGGCCCAGTTCTCGGCGTGG
>JBAYGL010000115.1:0-12141 GCA_041666725.1 Limisphaerales bacterium | reverse complement strand
GTCGAGCCGGGGTTCCTTCCGTGGCTTCCCCGGACGCATCCTGCCCCCGGAGCGCGGCTGTGTCGCAGACCAGCCGCAGCAGCTAGGTCCGCCCGCAACGGCTGGCCGGCCCCGGACCCCGCGGACGCGGCCAAGCGCTGCGGCTGGTGCTCCGCACACAGCCGCGCTCCGTCCGATTTGACTTCAGGGGCAGTGCCCCAAAATGCGCCCGCTTCCCCGGGACTGTTCAACCCGGCGGGGCCGTGCTTCACTTGGGCGTCTCATGCGCAAGCTCGTTCACCTGATTCCGAAGCCGGTGCTCTTCGGCCTGCTTGGCGCGCTCGGCTGCGTGCTGGGCTGGGCGGCGGGCGAGCCGTTGCTGAAGCTCATCAAACCGCCCGTCCCGAAGGCCGGCGAGGAATCCCAGGGCCAGTCCGCCGCACCCGTGCTCGTCTTCAGCAACGAGCTGCAAAAGCGCCTGCAACGCGAGGAGGCCAAGACCGGCGACGTGCAGATTTCCCTGATGTGGGACAACTACAACGACCTCGACCTGCACTGCGTGGACCCGAACGGCGAGCGGATCTTCTACGGTCACAAAAACTCGGTCTCGCGGGGCGAGCTGGACGTGGACATGAACGCGCGCACGCCCTACTCCGCGCAGCCTGTCGAAAACATCTACTGGCCCACCAACGGCGCACCCGAGGGCGGCTACCAGGTCTTTGTCCACCACTACTCGCTGCACGCGCCGGTCAACGACACCCCCTACACCGTCGCCATCAAGCAGGGCGGCAAGGCGCAGGAATTCCGAGGAACCCTCCGCCACGGGATGACCAACACGGTGCACACATTCGAGGTGAAAAAGGCGCCGCCCGCCGACCTCGCAAAGCTCAACCAACGCCAGCCGCCTTCGATCAAGACCACCGTCGTCATCGGCCTGTGGACGGCGCTGCTGGCCGTCGGCATGGCCGCGCTCATCGTGGCGGGGCAGAACTTCCTGCTGCATCGCGCGTTGTTCAGCGTGAAATCCGCCGCGCTCGTGCTGGCGGGCGGAGTCCTGGCCGGCCTGGTCTCCGGCGCGGTGAGCCAGCACCTCTTCGCCCTCGGCGCGAACAGCGTTGCGGCGCAGCTCAGCGAGACCGAGGCGGAGCGCGTGCTGCCCTTCATCATCAAGACAGGCCAGGTCGCGGGCTGGTCGCTGCTCGGTGCGCTGCTGGGCTTCGGCCTCGCGTTCTCCATCCCCAACCTGCCGAAGTTCCGCGCCGGCCTCGCGGGCCTGGCCGGCGGCGGCCTGGGCGCGGCGGCGTTTCTCTTCGCGCTCGCCAGGTCGGACGAAGTCACCGGCCGTCTGGTGGGCGCGGCGATTCTCGGGCTGACCATCGGCCTCGTGGTCGCACTGGTGGAACGGCTCGCGCGCGAGGCGGCGCTGATTGTCCACTGGCACGAGAACGAGCGCACCGTCATCAACCTCGGTCCGCAGCCCGTCATTCTCGGCAGCTCGCCCGAGGCGCACCTGTATCTGCCCAAGCACAAGGGATTCCCGCCAGTGACGGCCATCGTGACCTTCCGCGACGGGCGCGTGCAGATGGAGAACAAGCTGACCGGCTCGACCCACACGCTCGCGGGCGGAAACAAGCTGCAGATCGGCGAGCTGTGGATTGAGATTCAGACGGATGCGAAATGACCGGCTCCGTGTGAAGGTTGGTGGAACTGGCACCGGTGAGCGAGTTGCTCCTTCTCCCTTCGCGGAGCGAGGGGAGAAGGTGGCCGCAGGCCGGATGAGGGGTGCGGCCACCTGCGAGTTCGTAGCCAACCCCTCACCCCAGCCCTCTCCCCTTGCTCCGCAAAGGGAGAGGGAGGAGCACAGTTGCCTGCGCATGCATTCAACCAGATTTCACCGGTAATTGGTATCAGGCCTTCGCTTCGAGGACGGCGCGGACCTTCTCGACGAGGGCGGCGTAATCGAAGGGTTTTTGCAGGAAGCCAGCCAGTCCCCGGGTGGCGGGGCCGCTGACGGCGTCGTGCTCGTTGAAGCCGCTCATCAGGACGATCTTCACGTCCGGACGGATGCCGCGCATCTGGCCGAATGCCTGCACCCCGTCCAGGTGCGGCATGGTGAGATCCATCAGCACAAGGACGAAGGATCCGGGCTCGCGTTGAAATGCCTCAACACCCGCGCGCCCGTCCGCGGCCACCGTGACCTTGAAGCCAAGCGACTCCAGCAGGCGCGTGGATATGAGGCGCACGGCTTCCTCGTCGTCCACCACCAGCACGTGGCCCTGGCCGCGCCACTTTTCCGGGCTGGCGGCGGAGCCGGCCTCCGTCGCCGTCACCGCACCGGCGGCGACCGGCAGCAACAGCCTGAAGGAAGTCCCCCTGCCCGGCTCGCTGCAAACCTTCATCCCGCCACGGTGACCGCGCACGATGCCGAGCACGGCGGCCAGGCCGAGACCGCGTCCGGTGAACTTGGTGGTGAAGAACGGATCGAAGATGCGCGCCAGCACCTCCGGGGCCATGCCGCAGCCGTCGTCGCCCACCTCGATGAACACGTAATCGCCCGCCGGCAGTTCGGGCGACAGGCAGGCGGTGGCGAGATAGCTCCGGTCCGCAGACACCATGCCGGTGGAGAGGGTGATGGTGCCGCCGCGTTCGCCGATGGCCTCGGAGGCGTTGATGACGAGGTTCATCACGATCTGCCGCAGCTGCGTGGGATCGCCCTCCACCGCCGGGACGTCCGACCCGAAGTTGAACTCGAGGACGACCTTCTTGCTGATGGAAACCCGCAGCAGATCCGCCGTGTCCTCGACCAGCCGGGCCAGGTCCAGGCGCTTCAACTGGAACCGTCCGCGCCCGGAATAGGCGAGCATCTGCTTGCACAGGTCGGCGGCGCGCAGCGAAGTCGTTTCGATCTGCGCCAGCGGGCCCTGGAACGGGGAATCATCCTCCAGGTCGAAGCGCAACAGGCTGGCGTTGCCCAGGATGGTGGTGAGCAGGTTGTTGAAGTCGTGCGCGATGCCGCCGGCCAGCACGCCCAGGCTCTCGAGCTTCTGGCTCTCGACCATCTTGCGCTCGATGCCGAGCCTCTCTCGCTCCGCGCGCTCGCGATCAAAGGCCGCGCCCAGCACCCCGGCGGCCACGCGCAGTGCGGCCACCTCCGGCACCGACCATTCCCGGTCCAGCCGGCACTCGCCCAGCCCCAGGACGCCCCACCACCGCTGCGCGGAAAAGATGGGCACCGCCAGCACGGAACGCACCGCCTGCCGCTCCAGAAACGCGCGCTCGGCGGGTGGAAACCCGTGGGCATGACCGGCGATGACCTCTCCTTTGGCCAGTGTGACAGCCCACCGCTCCAGACCGGCCTCGCGATAGCTGAAATCCTGCCATGCCGACCCCACCGCCGCCGACGGGACGCCTGCGGCCACCCATTCGCTGCGGCGGCCCGCGCAGAGGTCGCCGCCGGGCACGGCATGGTTTTCGAAGACGAAGATGCGCCCCACATCCGTCGCCTCTCCAAGTGCGGCCAGCACGCGCCGGAGCACCTCGTCATCCATCTGCACGCGAACGAGCTCATCGGCCGTGCTGGCCACGGTGCGGAGCACGGCGTCACGCCGCGCCACGGCCTGTTGCGCGAGCTTCCGCTCGGTGATGAACTCGGTGAAGACGATGATGCCGCCGGTGTTCCCGTCGGCGTCATGCCAGGGATGAATTTCCCAGCGCACCCAGTCGCTCTGCCCGTCGGCGCGTTTGAACTCCTCCTCATCGCAACGCTCCACCGCCCCGGCAAGACAGAGGCGGTGGATTTCCTTCCAGCGTTCCGAAGTGTCCGGAAACACCTCGTAGTGGCTCCGCCCGATGATGTTGGACTCCTTCAGCTGGTAATCCTCCAGCCAGCGGCGGCTCACGGTGAGGTAGCGCATTTCACGGTCAAACATCGCGACGGCCCCGGGCGTGTGCTCGACGAAGAGCCGCATCTGCCGCTCGCGCTGCCGGACCGCCTCGATGGCCTCGACGCGCTCGCTCACGTCCACCGCGATGCCGCCGACCCAGCGTTTTCCACCCGGTCCGTTGAAGGGGAACCGCACCGTCAGCAGGTGGCACGGGCGACCGTTCGCACCGGACACCTGCTCGACGAACTGCTGGGGAAGCCCGGAGGCAAGCACCGCGAGGTCGTTGGCGCGGGCGGTCTCGGAAGCGGGGCCGGGCATGAACTCGGAATCCTGGCGCCCGAGGAACCCCGGGCCGCGCCGGAAGAGTTTTCCAAAGGCGGGATTCACGTAGCTGATCCGGAACCGCTCGTCCTTCAACCACGCGGGCGTGGGCGAATTGTCCATGAAGGCGCGGAAGCGCGATTCACTCTCGCTCAGCGCCTCCATGAACTGGTGCCGCTCGGTGATGTCCCAGGCGATGCCTTGAAGGCCGGTGATGTTCCCCGCCGCGTCGCGCAGCGCCGTCTTGCTGACCCGCACGACCGTGCCCGCCGCTCCGAGCGCCGTGCGCTCCTCCGTTTCCAGCGGCTCGCCGGTGGCCAGCACGCGCTCGTCGTCCTCCCTGAACTTGGCGGCCAGGTCCGGCGGGAAGAAGTCCGCGTCAGTCTTGCCGAGGACCGCCTCGGACGGCTGGCCGAACGCCTCGGCAACGGGCCGGTTCACAAAGGTGAAACGGCCCGCAAGGTCCTTCCGGAAGACATACTGCGGCAGATGGCTGACGAGGGACTGGTAAAGGCTTTCGGACTCGCGGAGCCGCTGCGCGGTGCGCTGGAGTTCTTCAGTGCGCCGGCCCACCTGCGCTTCCACGACGGCGCGGCGACGCTGCAGCGAGTCCACAAATCCCGCCGCCAGAATCGTGAGCAACAACGTGCTGCCCATCGCACCATAACGGTTCAGCGTGCGGTGCGCGGCCAGCCAGTCGGCCGTCGGACGGTAGAGGAACGTGACGGGAAAACCGTTCATCTTCACCGTCATCTCCCGGTGCAGGCCCGAACGCATCTCGGCGGCCAGCTCCGGCGTGGCCGCCTGAGCGCGCTCCGCGACCGGGATGAAATACGCGACGCTGTTGCTGCCCGACCCGACGGGCGCGCTGAAAAGGACCTCCAGGCCCGAGTCGCGATGGAACCGCGAGAGCGCCACCACAAGGTCCGGACTGTGCATGTAGGCGAGCAGGAAGCCCGTCAGGCCCGCCCGCCGCGCCTCGACGCTGCCCACGTCCGCCCCGGGCTGGAAGACGGGCAGGATGAAAACAAAGGTCGGGAGCTGGTTGGTGCCCTGACGCGAGTCGAGCGTCAGCCGGCCCGTGTCCCGGGCCAGGAACATTTTTTCCCGGTGAACCCCCTCCGAGGCCAGGTTCACCCCGAGCGACTGCGAAGGGAGCATCGGCAGGGAGAACCGCCGGGGAAAATACTCCTCCCGCGGCGGTGACGGCACCCAGCGCCGGCCGCCGGTGAACTCCCCGATGACAGCCGGAGCCGGGACGCCCGCGCGGCGCAACTCCTCCTCGAAGCCAGCGCGGTCCGCCGCGCGCACGCGGGGCGCCCACTGGAGCGCCAGCAGCGGCATCCCCTGCTCCCGCAGGAGGCTTGCGGACGCCTCGACCTGGTTCGTCATCAAGCCGGGGGCGGGATCGTGATGCTTCTGAACGGTGGCCAGGAGTATCTCGTATTTTTCGAGCGTCTGGTGGACATCCAGATTCTGGACCAGCGCCTGCCGCTGGAATTCCGACTCGGTCCGCGCGCGTTCCTGCGCGCTGATGGTCTCAAATATCCAGACTGACGCGAGTGATCCCGCCACAAGGAGGATGAATACGGACGGATGAACACGCTGTCGCAGCGCGGTGACAGGAAGGGGCTTCTCCGTCGAGGGCATTCGCGAAAACTATCCGGCTGATGAAAGCTTGGCAATAATGAGGAAGCGGCACCTTGCGGTTGCTTTGTCCCCGTGTGTCCGGCAAGAATCCCCGCGCAGCTTCCGCCGCAACCCGCTTCCCGCGTCGGTGTCACCCGGCAACGACGAGGTGCGTGAGCTTGAACGCGCCCGGGGCTGCGCTGTCAGTGTCCGCATGAATGGAATCCAGCCAATGTCCTTGCGACGCCACGCGACGGTCCTCGCCCTCGCCCTGATGGCGACGGCGGCGCTGGGTGCCCGTGCACAGACCGCCGACGTGCGACGCGACGCCACCGTCGCCGCAGTCGAGCGCGTCATGCCCAGCGTCGTCAACATCGCCACCACGACGGTCGTGGACAACACGGACCCTTACTTCCGCTGGCGCGCGGAGTTCTTCGGCTACCGGGTGCGCCCGCAGTTGCAGGAAGTGCCCGCCAGCGTCGGCTCGGGCGTCATCATCGATGAAAGCGGCTACATCCTGACCAACGAGCACGTCGTCAAGGGCGCGAACAGCATCTGGGTCAAGCTCATGGACGGCCGCGAGATCGAGGCCGAGCGCGTGACCGGCGCAACCAAGACGGACGTGGCCCTCCTCAAGCTCAAGGCCAGGGAAGGCGAGAAGTTCACCCCGGCGCGGTTCGGGGCGGACGACGACCTGCTCCTCGGCGAAACCGTCATCACGCTGGGAAACCCCTTCGGCCTGGGCGGCTCGGTGAGCAAGGGCATCCTCAGTTCCAAAACCCGCCGCCCCGAGCGCGAAGACCGCCAGCTCGACGTCGCGGACTGGCTCCAGACCGACGCCGCCATCAACCCCGGCAACTCCGGCGGCCCGCTCATCAACCTGCGCGGCGAACTGATTGGTCTGAACGTCGCCGTCTTCCGTGAGGGGCAGGGCATCGGCTTCGCCATCCCCATCAAGCGCGTGAACGAGGCGCTTTCCCGCTACTTCACACCGGAAGGCACCAAGGCGCTCTGGTTCGGCGCACGCGTGCGCTCCGGCGCCAGCCTGCTGGAAGTCACCGCCGTCGAAGCCGCCAGCCCGGCGGACAAAGGCGGCCTGCGGGTGGGCGACACGATTCTGCAAGTCGCCGGCAGGACCCCGCGCAACTTCATCGAGTTCATGCGCGAGCTGAACGCGGCCGGCGCGGACCAGCCCGTGTCGCTGCTGATCCGCCGCGCCCGCGCGCAGCAGACCCTCTCCCTGCGGCTGGTGCCCGAGCGCGACTTCTTCAACGCCGGCCTCGTCCGGCAGAAGCTGGGCCTGCACGTGCAGGAGCTGACCCGCGAGCTGGCCGAAAACTTCGGCCTCCCCTTTTACGGCGGGTTTGTGATTGCGGACGTGGACAAGGACTCGCCCGGCGCGGCGGCGAAGCTGGAAAAATACTTCGTCATCCAGGGCGTGGACGGCCAGCCGCCCCGCGACCTCGTGGAGCTGGGCCGGGTGTTGCACTCCAAGCGCAAGGGCGACACCGTGCGGCTGGGCGTGATCGCGCCCTACAAACGCGGGAGCTTCGTGAGCTTCCGCGAGGGCAGCGTGGACGTGAAGTTGAAATGAGCGCCACGCCCATCGCCGCCACGCCGGAGCCGCCTTACTACGCGGTGATATTCACTTCCGCCCGCACCGACGGTGAACGAGGCTACGGGGCCATGGCGGAGAAGATGGTCCAGCTCGCGGCGCAGCAGCCGGGCTTCCTCGGCGTGGAAAGCGTGCGCGGCGCGGACGGCACGGGCATCACGGTGTCGTATTGGGACAGCGAGAGCGCCATCGCGGGCTGGAAGCAGCACACGGAGCATCAAGTCGCGCAACGGCTGGGCCGCGAGGTCTGGTATGCCGATTTCGCCCTGCGCATCGCAAAAGTCGAGCGCGACAGCCGGCTCGTGCAAGCGGAGGAAACCGCCACGTGAGCACCGCGCCCATGATCGAGGTCGAGAACCTCACCAAACGCTACGGCGGCCGCGCGGCGGTGCGCGACCTGAGCTTCACGGTGAAGCGCGGCGAAATCGTCGGCTTCCTCGGCCAGAACGGGGCCGGCAAGACCACCACGATGCGGATGCTCTCCTGCTTCATGCCGGCCACCTCGGGCACGGCGCGCATCGCGGGTTTCGACGTCTTCACCCAGGCGGACGAGGTGCGCCGGCGCATCGGCTACATGCCGGAGGGCAACCCGCTCCACCTCGACATGCGCGTGCGCGAATACCTCAAGTTCCGCGCCCGGCTCAAGGGCCTGGGCGTTGCGCGCAGCCGCGAGCGCGTGGACATCGTCAGCGAGCAGTGCGGCCTGGGCGAGGTGGCGGGCAAGGTCATCGGCACGCTCTCCGGCGGCTACCGGCAGCGCGTCGGCCTGGCGGACGCGCTCGTGCATGAGCCGGAACTCATCATCTTGGACGAGCCGACCAAGAACCTCGACGCCCATCTCACCCGCGCCGTCCGCCAGCTCATCAAGGACGTGAGCAAGGACCGCACGGTCTTCATCTCCTCCCATCTGCTGCCCGAGGTGGAGCTGACCTGCACGCGCGTCATCATCATCCACGAGGGGGCCATCCGGGCCACCGGCTCGATCGAGGAGCTGCAGCGCAAGATGAGCGCCAGCCAGCAGGTCATCGCCGAGCTGGCCGCGCCCGTGCCGGACCTGCGCGAAGCGTGGGAGCACATGGCCGAGGTGGAGCATTTCGACATTTCGGCCGCCGAAGGTGCGTTCCACCGCTGCGCGCTCACGCCCCGGGCCGGCGTGGATTTGCGGCCGCAGATTTTCGAGCTGGCCAGGGCCCGCGGCTGGCAGCTCCGCGAACTCACCCGCACGCGCCATTCGCTCGAGGATATTTTCCTGCACGTGACCCGGCGGGAGCAGGAGGAGAACTGAAATGACCAAGGACCAATTCCCAATGACCAGTCAATGCCCAATGCCCAAGGCGGGCGGCAGCGGCCCGGGCCGCAGCCTGGCCGGGCATTGGACATCGAGGCTTGGTCATTCATTGGTCATTGGTCATTGGTCATCGGTCATTCACTGCTGATGCAACCCTTCCTCACCCTCGTCCGGCGCGAACTGGGCGGCAGCTACGTGTCGCTCATCGGCTACGTGATCATCGCCGCCGTGCAGTTCCTGCTGGGGCTGAGCTTCGTGATCGTGGTGCGGGCGCTGGACAACAAGCCCTTCGACGTGCCGGTCACCGAGGCGTTCTACAACAACGGGCTGTTCTGGCTGGTGATGCTGCTGGCCCCGCCCATCGTCACCATGCGGACGTTCGCGCTGGAAAAATTCTCCGGCACCTACGAGACGCTGATGACCGCGCCCGTGCGCGACTGGCAGGTGGTGCTGGCCAAGTTCACCGGCGCGCTGCTCTTCTTCATGTCCGCCTGGCTGCCGCTGCTGGCGTATCCGTTCCTGCTCAAGCGCTTCTCCGTGGACCTCTCGCAGGTGGACACCGGCGCGCTGGCCGGCACCTTCACCGGCATCTTCCTGTTTGGCGCGCTTTACATCTCCCTCGGCTGCTTCGCCTCCTCGCTCACCCGCAGCCAGGTCATCGCCGCGATGAACGCCTTTGTGCTCGGCCTGGGGATGTTCCTGCTGAGCTACCTCACGTTCATCGTGCCGCCCAAGGCCGGCTGGCAGTCCGCCACGCTGGCGCACGTCTCGATGATCGAGCACATGAAGGACTTCACACGCGGCATCGTGGACACCCGGCAGGTGGTCTTTTACCTGAGCCTGACGGCGCTGTTCCTGTTCCTGACGCTTAAAGTCGTCCAGAGCCGGAGGTGGAAATGAAGAGAACGATGAATGATGAAGGCCGAATGATGAGCCGGCGGACCGCGCCGCCTCGCCGGCCCCATTCATCATTCATCATTCATCATTCATCATTCGTTCCTGTCGCCCATGTCTGACGACCTCGACAATCCCCCGCCCAGCTTCTCCGCCGCGCGCAAGTTCGGCACCGGCTTCGGCGTGCTGGTCGGCGTCACGGCCTTCATCGCCATCATCGTGATGGTGAACTTCCTCGGCGCACGCCACTACCGGCGCGTGATGCTCTCCGAGGACCGCGTCCCGCCGCTCTCGCCGGTGTCGCTCCAGGTGCTGGGCATGCTGACCAACGAGCTGAAGGTCACGGTCTTCTTCGACCCCGACGAGGTGCTCTACTCGCACATCCTCCAGCTGCTCCGGCAATACGAACACGCCAGCCCGCGGGTGAAAATCTCCGCGGTCAACTACCTCACCGAACCGGCCAAAGCCGAGCAGGTGAAGACCGCCTCCCGGCTCGCCACGGGCGCGAGGGACCTCGTCATCTTCGAACTGGGCGGGAACCAGCGCATCGTGCGGCAGGGGGAGCTTTCCGAATACGACACGGGAAACCTGCTCGCTCGAAAGAGCCAGTCCGTGAAGCGCAAATCATTCACAGGCGAAGCCTATTTCACGTCCGCCATTCTCACGCTCATTGAGAGCCGGCGGCCCCACGCCTACTTCCTCTCCGGCCACAACGAGCACGACCCCCAGACAGCCGGCAGTTCGACCGGCTATGGCAAGCTGACCATGCTCCTCCAGGCCAACGGCATCGCCACCTCGATGCTGCCGCTCGTCGGGACCAATCAAATCCCCGCGGATTGCAGCATCCTCATCGTCGCCGGCCCCACGCTGCCCGTCCCCGCAAACGAACAGGAGAAACTCAACCGCTATCTGAACCAGGGCGGACGCGTGCTCATGCTCCTGCGTGCCGCCGCAAACCCGGCGCTCGAGCCGCTGCTGCTGCTCTGGGGCGTCAGTGCCGGCGACGATGTCGTCACCGATCCCAATGCCCAGCGGGATGAAAGCCACATCGCCCTGCGGAACTTCGGCGATCACGAAATCATGCGCACGTTCGGCATCACTCAAAACGGCCTCATCCTCGCCGCGCCCCGCTCCCTCACCCCCCGCCCGCCCGGCCAGGGCTCCGACGCGCCGCAGGTGCGCGCCCTCGTCAGCACCACCGAAAGCGGCGCAGCCGTGAAGGATTACCGCAACGGCCTGCGCTTCGACCCGCGCACCGACGCCCGGGGCACCATCCCCGTGGCCGTGGCCGTCGAGCGTGGCGGCTTGAAGAGCGTCGAGGGCGGCTCCACCCGCATGGTCGTGGTCGGCGATTCCATCTTCCTCGGCAACGACATGATCGACAAATCCATCAACCGCGACTTTGCCCACAACGCCGTCAACTGGCTGGTGGACCGCCCGCGCCTCATCGGCATCGCCCCGCGCCTGCTCCACGACTACAGCTTCATCATGTCGGACAGCCAGATGCGCTCGGTGCAATGGATCCTGCTCGCCGGAGTGCCGGGGGCGATCCTCGCCTTCGGCCTGCTGGTCTGGTTCCGGAGGCAATCCTGACGTGAACTCCTCCCAGACAAAATGGCTGATCGGCATCGCGGCGGCGCTCTTCGCGTTCATCGTGCTGGTCGAGCTGCGCCCGCCCCCGGGCCCCGCGCCAAGCCCACAGGGCGAATCACTTGTTCCGCACCTGCGCCCCTCCACCGTGACGCGCATCGAGCTGATACGTTCCAACGCCACGCTCCGCGCTGAACGCGCCGCCGGCCAGTGGCGGCTTACCGCGCCCCTGGGTTACCCGGCCCACACCCTGGCGCTGAACACGCTGCTCGACGTCTGCTCGACCCTGCGCCCGCAACTGGTCATCGGCCCGCCGCAGGCCAGAACCCCGGCCGACTTCGGCCTTCAACCTCCGCAGGCCACCGTGCGGTTTCATCAGGGCGGCACTCCGCTGGAACTTCGCATCGGCGCGCGCACGCCCGTCGGCAACCAGCTTTACGTGCAGCTCGCGGGCGCGGACCACATCGCCGTCACCGACGCCACGCTGCTCGAACTGCTGCCCAGGACGGCGGACGACTGGCGCGACCGCCAGTTGCTGTCGCTCGCCGGCGTGAAGTTCGACGGCCTGCGCGTCCGCACCGGCGCCCGGGTGCTGGAGCTGCAGCGCTCGCCGACGAACCAGCTCTGGCGTGTCGAGCAACCCTCCCCGGCCAAACGCGCCAACCTGCCGCGCCTCGAACAGTTGCTCCGGGAATTGCAGCAATGGCCCGTCCAGCGCTTTGTCACCGACGACCCCAGGGCGGAGCTGGAAACATTCGGCCTGCAAACGCCCGAGGCGGAAATCGCCTTCAGCTCCGGCACGAACGACCTGCTCGTGGTGCAGTTCGGGAAAAGCCCGGCCAACCAGCCTGAACTCCTCTTCGCCCGCAGCCTCGCCACCACCAACGTCATGCTCGTGCCGCGCGACCGGCTCGAAGCCCTGCGCGCACCCGTGTGGGACT
>JBAYGL010000114.1:0-12163 GCA_041666725.1 Limisphaerales bacterium | reverse complement strand
GCCAGTCGCCCGCGCCGGGACGCAGCCGCGCCAGCTCACTGTCACGCGTGTCGGCTTCGACGAACGTGTCCTTCAACGGCTCGCGCAGAAGCGCGTCCGTGCCGCCGAGCCACACCGTCGGCTCGGGCGAGGTGACGCGCGAGCAGGCGAGGCCGACGGCGAGCGCCCCGCCGCCGTTGAGCGTGGCGACTTGCATCGGTGCCCACGGCGGGAGGTGGCGCTTCGCGAGCACGGAGCCGTCGGGTGCAAACTGCCAGACATTCGCGTCGTGACTGAAGGCCATCGTGCCCACGGTGATGAACTTGCCGTCCGCGCTGATGTCCACGGCGGAGATGGCTTGCGGAGCGAGTGTGCGGCCTTGGGCGGTCGCGGCGGGAACGCGCGTCTGGGCGGCGGGCGTGGTGATGGGGATGTAGCGGACGGTGAGTTCAGCGGAGGCGGCGGACACCGACAACAGCGCGGGCAGGCACAGCACATGGAGCGCGGGCTTTAGCCCGCTTCGACGTGCGGAGGCAGGACGCTTACGGTGTCTATCCGACCGTCCGGAGTCGTCGGACGTTGAAGCGGCCTGAAGGCCGCGCGCCTGGCGCGCCTGCGGCTCACCGGACATAAATGAACTCCTTCAGGTTGAACAGCGACTGGATGAAGTCCTGCCAGACGCGCGGGTCGTTGGCGTCCGGGCCGAGCGCGGCAAGGTAAGCGCGAGACTTCGCTAGCTCATCGGCGGAGGCGGAGCGGGCGAAGGCGGCTTGAAAGAGAAGCTGAATGAGCGCGTTCGCGTCGGCCTGCGGGGTCTGGCGAAGGAGTTGTTCAGCCCAGGTCTTCGCGGCTTCGATGACAAACGGGTCATTGAGGAAGGCGAGGGATTGCGCGGGGACATTCGTGGCGTCGCGTCGGCCCAGCGTGGTGAAGGGCTTGGGCGCATCGAAGATTTCGAGGAACGGGCTGAGGTTGTTGCGGCGGATGCCCACGTAAATGCTGCGGCGCGCGCGGTCGCCGATGCCGACGGGCGGGCCGAATTGCGTGGCGTCGAGCCGGCCGCTGACGGCGAGGAGCGTGTCACGGATGGCTTCGGCTTCGAGGCGGCGGACGCGGAAGTGCGAGAGGTAGGCGTTGTCGGCGTCGCGTTCGCGGGCGGCGGCGGTGGGTTCGCTGGCGAGCTGGTAGGCGCGCGTGGTGACGAGGCGGCGGATGAGTGTCTTGAAGGACCAACCCTCGGCGATGAACTGCGCGGTGAGGTGGTCGAGCAACTCCGGGTGCGTGGGCTGGTCGCCGAGCCGGCCGAAGTTGTCCACCGTCGGCACGAGGCCACGCCCGAAGAGGTGGTGCCAGACGCGATTGACCATGACGCGCGCGGTGAGCGGGTTTCGCGGCGAGGCGATGGCGTGCGCGAGTTCGAGGCGACCGCTCGCTCCCGTAGGAGACGACGTGAGGAGTCTCTGACTGGGTTGGGTTTGGGGTCTGGAGTCTTGGGTCTGGGAAAGTTTGAGACTCCTCACGTCGTCTCCTACACGAAGGACTTCCAGGTATCCGCGCGGCACGAGGTCGCCGGGCTTGGTGTGGTCCCCGCGTAGCATCAAGGGGGCGTCATGCGCGGCGGCTTCGAGCACTCCGGGCGCGCGGCGGGGCGTGGGGATTTCACTTTCGAGTCGGCGATACTCGGCGACGAGCGGGGCGACTTTCGGCAGCGACTTGAGCGAAGTCGGCAGTAGGCCGCGACGCACGAAGTAGTCGAGAAACGCTCCTTCGGCTTTGTTCAAAGTTAGCTTGCGCCAGGACTCTAGGGCGGAGGTGAGCGTGTCGGCATAACGATGCGTAAGCGAGGTGGCGTTGGCCGGTGCCGACGAATCCAAATCTCCGGCAGGGGCGAATAGGTGCATCGGCGCAAGCGGCTCTTCACGCGGCGTTTCCTTGTCGTGGAAGACGACGCGCTCGGCGCTGAACCAACTGCGGCCGGCCGTGTCGCCACCTTTGCCGAGCTTGCGCGTGAGGTCGTCCGCCGTGCCGAACTCGATGTAGGCCCAGTTGCCTTTGCGATACGCGGTGTCCATGCGCACCCAACCCGGCTCGTCGCGCGTGAGTTCGGCTTTGGGGAAGATGGGGTTCGAGCCGAGCGGGTAGTTGTCCACGATGACGCGGACCATCGCGCCTTTGCCACCGGCGGCGCGCACGCTGATGCCGTCGGTGGTGATGCGGAAGCGTGGCGAGGTGAGGAGACCGCCGTGCTTTTCGGAGACGAGGTGCGAGGAAACGGCGGCGGGGAGGATGCCCTTGAGGATGCGGTCGCCACTGGGTTCGAGGGCGAAGTTGCCGGGGTGGACGCGCGGCAGCGCGTCCCTACCAAACGCGTTGCCTTCGGTGAACCACTGAGCAGCGTCACCTTTGGCGAAGTCCCACACGGTTTTGAACTGTGCGTTGTGCTGGCGGGCGGCATCGAGTTGGTCGCGCCAGTTTTTTGTGACCTCTGCCCAGCCGGTCGCGAAGGTGGCTCCGTCCAACTTGCCCAGCTTCGCCCAAGCGTGCAGTGGGCTGGCGAGGTTGCCTTGCGCATCCTTGAGCGCGGCGGCGAGCGCGTCCTCGCTGGCAGAAGGAGACTTCGCGGCGAGTTCGGCTCGGACAGTCTTCAACTCAGCTGTAAGCGCGGCATGCTTTGCCTTTTGGTCCGGCGTCATGGCCTTTGCGATTTCCTCGGGGCTGACGCCGACAGGGCCGGCCTTGAAGGATGCGGTGATTTCCTCCGTGGTCAGCGCGCGGTCGTAGAGGCGGGCCTCATCAACCTCGCCGGCGAGATGGGCACGTCCACCGCCGGTGTGGCGACGGCCCAGCAGCACACGCGATGCGCCGGCTGCGAAGGTGCGCAGCGCAGAGTCCTCGCCGGTCGGCGTGAAGGCGGGCGCGTAGAGGACGCCGTTGCGGTAGAAGGCGGCGCTGTTGTCGGGGCGATAAACGACGGCGACATGGATGAGTTCGCCGGGCTTGGCCGTCTCGGCGATGCTGTCGAGCGTGCGGGATCGGCGGAAGTTGTTGCTGCCGTTCACCCATTTCCTCGGCTCTTTCTCGGCGAAGACGATGTATTCGAAGAATACGCCGTTGCTGGTCTCGACGGTGAGCACGCCGCCGCCTTGCTGGTCGAGGTTCGCGAGCGCGACCCAGGCTTCGAGGGTTTTCTCGCGGAGGTCGCGAGTGAACGGCGCGGTGCGGACGTGGGCTTCCTTGCCGTCGAGGATGAGGCGGCCGTTGCGAAGGGTTGCGCCACCGAAGAGTTCGCCGTGCAGGGAGCCGGCTTGGTCGCGGGCGTCGGTGTCGAAGGACCAGCGGGCGAGGGGCTGTGGCGTGCCGGTGGCTTGCAAACGCCGCTCGGGCGTGCTGGGTGCGGTGGACGGCGGCTGGAAGCCGCCGGCACGGGCGGTGAGTGCCTTCGCGCGGGCGTTGGCTTCGAGGGCGTTGAGTTCGCTTTCGGCTTTGGCGATGCGTTGATTGAGTGCGGCGAGTTGCGGGTCGGCACTGGAGCCGCGCGTAAGTTGAGTGATGAACTGCGGGATGGCGTCGCGCCAACTGTCCGCGAGGGCGGACTTGATTTGGGCTTTCAGCGCGAGGAGTTCGGCCCGATTTTTGTTCAACACGTCGGGCGAGTCCACTTGCACCTGCGCGGGGCGGCTGCTGGCGAGCACGCCGTAAAGCGCGTAGTAATCGCGCTGGCTGACGGGGTCGAACTTGTGGTCGTGGCAGCGCGCGCAGGCGATGGTCAGGCCCTGAAAGGCCTTGCCGAGCACGTCAATCTGGTTCTCGACGGACTTCACCTGGTCGTCGAGCGTGTCCACGGGCTGGAAGCCGTGCTCGTTCAGGCGCAGGTGCGCGATGCCGAGACGAGATTCGTTCAGGCCGTCCTCTTGGTTGAAGCGGGTTTGCGTGGGCGGCAGAAGGTCGCCGGCGAGGTGCTCGCGGATGAGTTGGTCGGCGGACACGTCGGCGGCGAAGGCGCGGATGAGGTAGTCGCGGTAACGCCACGCGAAGGGAATTTCCGGGTCGCCCTCGGAGCCGTGCGTCTCGGCGTAGCGGACGAGATCGAGCCAGTGGCGCGCCCAGCGCTCGGCGAAGGCGGGAGAGAAGAGAAGCGAGTCGGTGACATTGGCGATTGCCGATTGCAGATTGCCGATTTGGGATTCGCGGACGAATGCGTCGACTTCCTCTGGCTTCGGCGGGAGGCCGGTGAGCGCGAAGGTGAGGCGGCGAATCAGTGTTTGCGGGCCAGCATCGGGACCAGGAGCGAGGCCGTGCGACTCCATCTGCACGAGCAGGAAGCGGTCAATCGCATTCGTGCTCCACGCGGAGTTCTTCGGCGTCGGCACGGCGGGCTTCGTGAGGGGTTGAAAGCTCCACCATTGACGGCGGAAGGCGAGGGTGTCGGCCCAAGTGGACGATGTGGGCTGCGCACTCGTGTTGGCCGGGCCAGTGCGCGGGTCGGGCGCACCTTGGCGAATCCACTCGGCGACGTTGGCGAGGATGCGCGCGTCGAGCTTCGCGCCGTTCTTGGGCATCTTGAGAGTCGGGTGCGTGTGGCGGATGGCTTGGAGCAGCAGGCTGGAGTCGGGTTGGCCCGGCACGATGGCGGGGCCGGATTCGCCGCCCTTGAGCAGGCCGGAGCGTGTGTCGAGGGCCAGACCGCCCTTTTTCTTTTTAGAGGAATGGCACTCGTAACACTCGGCGGCCAAAACCGGGCGGATGTTTTTCTCGAAGAATTCGACCTGGGCGGGTGTGGGCGTGGCGGAGAAGGCACGACTGGCGAGCTGCACCGTGGCAAGTGCAAGCAAGGCGACGCGCTTCAACGCAGAGGCGCAGCGCGGCGGAGCCGCAACCAAAGCGGCCCGATGACTTGCTTCAACGCAAAGGGCGCAGAGACCGCAGAGAGGCGCGGAGACGGATGTTTTCCTTCGGCCTCCGCGCAATCTTTGCGTCCTCTGCGCGCTCTGCGTTGAAAAGAATCTTCTCAGCCAGTGACGAAGTTTGGAGACAGCACTGCAGAGAACGCGGAGAGACGCGGAGGAGTGGACAGAAGATGTGAAGCGCTCCGCAGCGGGGCAGTTCTCATTAGCACCCGACTTCAGTCGGGTGGGGGTGGCGCGTTGAACTGGAAAACTGTTTAAACAGTTTTCCGCCGTCTTCACAGCAACACCCGGCTGAAGCCGGGTGCTAATGAGAGGCGGCGTTGCCAAAGTTGTCTTGTGCCCGTTCATGCCAAGTTCAGTTTCATTCCGTTGCCGAGAGTTGCAGCCGCCAGCCACGGTGGCGCAGCAAGTCGAGCATTACCGCGCCGAGTATCACGAGGCCGAGGACGACTTTCTGCGTGTAGCTTTCCACGTTCATCAGGTTCATCCCGTTTTGGATGACGGCGATGATGAGCGCGCCGATGAGCGTGCCGAACATCCGGCCCGTGCCACCGCTCAGGCTTGCGCCTCCGACGACCACCGCCGCGATGACGTAGAGTTCATACATCTGCCCGAAGGTCGGTGATCCGCTCTTGAGCTGCGAGGCGAGCACCACGCCGCCGAGGCCCGCGAGCAGGCCGCTGACCACGTAGCTGAGGAACAACACGCGGCGCACCGGCACGCCGGAGAAGCGCGCGGCCAGGCGGTTGCCGCCGACGGCGTAAATGTATCTGCCCAGCACCGTGCGCGACATGACGAGGTGCGCTGCCAGGTAGAGCAGGGCCATGAGCAGGACGGCGTTCGGGATGCCGAACCAGTCCGCGCCGCGCCCGAGCCAGATGAAGGAGTCGGGCACCTGATAAACCGACTGGCCGTGCGTGAGCAGATACGCCGCGCCGCTGGCCACGAGCATCATGGCGAGCGTGACGATGAACGGCGGGAGATGAAACACCGTGACCATCGCTCCGGAAACCGCCCCGGCCCCGCCCGCAATCAGGACGGCTCCGGTGCAGGCCAGCACCATGCCGGGCGCGGTCGCCTGCTGCGCCCCGGCGAAGTCGCGGATGAACAGCGCCGCCAGCACGGCGGCGAGTGCGATGAGGCTGCCGACGGACAGGTCAATGCCGCCGGTGATGATCACCATCGTCATGCCGATGGCGACGATGGCGATGACTGCGATCTGGTTGGCGATGTTGAAGAGGTTGTCGCGCTTGAGAAAGTTCGGCCAGCGGTAGGTCTCCGGCTGCATGATGAGCGGCCGGCCCAGCGCGGGAAAATCCGCGGCCAGGTCGGCGAAGACGAGCCACCCGGCGCTGGCTTGGGTGCAGGCGATGGCGTCGAGCCTGCCGGCGGCAGCGGCGGCTTGCAGTGCGATGCGGGCATCCTTCGGCTCACCTTTCACACGCGCGACGACGGTTGCCCCGGCGTTTGACAGCGCGGCCTGAAGCGTGTCGGAAAAGGCGTCGGCGTCCGGTTGGTTGGGCACGGCGATCAGCACTCGGGCTGATTTTCCAAGCCGGCCAATGAGACTGGCGGCCAGCTGGTGTGCTGCGTCTGCGCCGGCGGGATGCTGCACGGTGTAGGTGGCGAAGCTGAAAAACGCGCAGAGCAGCGCCAGCACAAAGACCATCCCGTAGTGGCTCAGGAACGCGGACAGCTTTGGATGCGGATCGTTCTGATTCATTGCAGGCGCGACTTTAATTCCGCCTCCCGGACCCGAGACCAGATGGACTTCAAATTGTGTGCTTCGAGGTGATGAGCCACGGTTGCGCCACCTTTCACCTTCAACTCCACGCCAAGCTCCTCCGGTTTCGTGATCATGGGGAATGGCATGTATGTCAGCCCGTCACTGGCAAAGACGGAGAAGCTGGTCCGATCCGTGAAAATGACGAGGCGCTGCCGCCCACCTTGCAGCGGAGCGGGCGCGCGAAAACCGGCGGCGGAGATTTCCTGTGTCGCGGCGGTGTAGCGGATTTCAACTCCGCGCACGGTGAGGATCACTTCGCTGTCGGTGGCGGGCTGGAAGTCCATGCGAAGCTCCAACAGCTCTCCGCGCACGTCCGCCAGCGGATTTACTCCGCCCTGGGTGAGTTTGAGCGCGTCTTGTTTCCATGATTTGGAGCGCAGCAAACCGAGTTCCTGAACCGGCTGCCAGGCAAGCCGCGCGCCATCGGGCGTCTGACGCAGGCGGAGTTCGCATGGCAGCATCTGAAGTTGATTGAAAGGCATTCCCGGCGAAGGCATCTGACCCCAGCCGATCTGGATGCGCCGGCCATCCGGCGTGTCGCTGAAGGTTTGTGCCGCATAAAACCCGCGGCCGCGATGACCGGGCAGCCTGGGCGTTTCAGGCGTGAACTTCGTGCCGTCGAACGTGCCGATGGCGTAGTCACTGTTCGCAGCCGTGAGCACCCACTTCTTGCCGGAGGCATCGCCGTCAACAGGCAGCTCAAAGAAATCGGGGCACTCGTAGAGGAATCTGTCATCGCCGGAACCTCCATCGGCGATGCTGGCCAGGGACCAGTCACGCAAGTTGATGGATGTGAAGAAGTGAATCGTGTGCTTGGGTGCTGGCCTTCCTTTCGAATCCCGCGCTCCGTCCGGATTGGGCAATCCAACATAGAGCACCAGCACCCACTTTTTTGTCGGCTCGTGCCAGAAGACTTTTGGGTCGCGGTTGCCTCCGGTGATTTGCTTCACGACCGGGTTGCCGGAAAACTTCGTGAAGGTCCGGCCATCCGTGCTGTAGGCGAGGCACTGCGTCGTCGGGTTGCCGGCCGCCGTGTAGATGAGCACGAGCGGCGGCCGGCCGTTGCTGCCGAAGCCGCTGGTGTTCTTCCAATCCACCACCGCGCTGCCGCTGAACATCGCACCCATGGCGTCGGGGTAGAGCACGTCACCGTGCTCCTGCCAGTGGACGAGATCATGGCTCGTCGCGTGGCCCCAGTGCATGTTTCCCCAGCCCCATCCATAAGGGTTGTGCTGAAAAAAGAGGTGATACTCGCCGTTGTAAAAGGCCAGGCCGTTCGGATCGTTGAGCCATCCGCGTTTCGCGGAGAACTGAAGCTGCGGACGCAACGGCTCGCGGTAGAGATTCTCGGAGCCAAGCAGCGTGTCGGATTGCCGCAGTGAATCGAGCGCCCGCGAGCTTTCAGGCAAAACATCGGCGACCACGCTCAATGTTTTTCCCGCCCATGCAGTGACGTCCAGCGGCGCCCACCAGTCAGCGTCAGAGTCGGCCAGCTCAATGTCGAACCGCCGCACTTGCGCGCCATCCACGCTCAACGTCACCGTGCGCTTCTTCGCGCCATTCTTCACGGGGAAATGCAGGAGTTTCTTTTCAACGATGACCTCGCGCCTGACATCCCTGGCCACCCGCGCCGGCGGGTCGGCGAGCGCGATGTCTCCCCGGATGTCGCTTTGGACAATGTGATCCGCATTGATGTGTCCCCAGCCTCCTTTGCGCTCGTCCACGATCTCGATCGCCGCCGCACGGCCTGAGAACTCACCGACATCCCAGGCGGCGGCGGCAAGACGTTCGCTGCCGCCAGATACTGTGTTCGGCCCTGTGGCCGTGCGCACGACCTTGCCGTCCACGATGAGATTCATGCAGGTTTCACCGGCATATCCACCGCCACCGATGAGGAAGGTGATGAACCCGCGCTCGATCTTGAACGGCGGTGACGTGAGCCGGCCTGTTGAATTATCGCCGCCGTTGAATGAGTTCACCAAACCCTTGCCGCGAAACCCTTCGACCGACATCTGCCCGGGCAGCGTCCCCCGCGCAGGTCCGCTGCCAAAGGCGGTGCCCTCGGTCGTCCACGCGCCGTAGTCCTTTCCCTCGAAGTCGGCGAAGACGACGTCGGGGCGCTCGGCAGCGGCGGCAACGAAGGCCAGTGACAGGCAAAGCTGGGCGGTAAACAGTGACTTCATACGCTTCAATCCTTTTTCTCCGGCCTGTCCTGGCTGCGAGGAGCGTTCATTTGATGCCCAACGCCTCCTCGACGGCTTTGCGCATCACCGCGGGTTCCGGATTCACGCCGGTCCAATATTGGATGCTCACGACTCCCTGGTTGACGATCATGCCGAGGCCATCAATCGCCTTGCATCCGCGAGTCTCGGCATCGCGGATGAGACGTGTGCGCGTCGGGCTGAAGATCACGTCGGCCACGACCATGCCGGGTTTGAGTGAATTCACATCAAGCACGAGCCGCGCCGCGCCGTCGTAGAGACCGATGGAGGTGGCGTTGATGACGACATCAGCGCCAGCCGGGACAGAATAGTCGCCGCGCCAAACGACCAGTTCGGCCTCGATCTTGAGCCTGTCGCAAAGCAGATTCACGAGTTCGCCGCCACGCGCTTCATTGCGGTTTACCACCGTGATCTTCCTCACGCCGGCCAGAGCAAGTTCAACCGCGACGGCCCGCGCCGCGCCGCCCGCGCCGAAGAGCACGACGGATTTGCCATTCGGGGACGTGACGGATTCGAGCGACTTCAGGAAGCCCTTGCCGTCCGTGTTTTCCCCGATGAACTTGTCGCCGCGGCGCACGACGCAGTTCACCGCGCCCATGATTCGGGCGGATTCACCGAGACCGTCGAGGTGCTGGATGACGGCGACCTTGTGCGGCATGGAGCAGTTGAAGCCCCGGAAGCCCATCGCACGCACCCCGCGCACGGCGGCTCCGAGATCGGCGGGCGTGACCTCCATGTTCACATAGCGCCAGTGCAGGCCGTGGTGGCGGAACGCGGCCTCGATCATCGCGACGGTCGGATTGCCGGCGGCACCCACGGACATCGAGCCGACGAGGGAGGGGAGGAAGTCTGGGGACATGGGGCAGCAACCAGTATTCAGTGTTCAGTATTCAGCGGGCGGCGGCGATTCGTGGAGGTGCGGCGTCAGAGCGTTCAGACTGAAAACTGAATACTGATTACTTCGGCCTTCATTTCAGCGTTGCATCCTTCATCGCATCCGCCTTCCGATACAGGCTGGTCGGAATCAGCATCTCCTTCGGCACTTCCTCACCTTTTGAGTGCTTGATGATGGCGCGGACGATTTCGACGCCCATCTTGTCGGGGAACTGGATCGGGTCGGCGTAAATCTTCCCGTCCTTGATGGCCTGCTTGCCCTCGGGCTGGCCGTCGAAACCGACGATGATGATTTGCGAGGTCTTGCCCGCCTTTTCGATGGCGGCCCGTGCGCCGAGGGCGGACGGATCGTTGATGGCGAAGACTCCGCGCAAGTCCGCATGGGCCTGGAGCGCGTCCTCGGCGGCCTTGTAACCAACGTCCTTTGCGCCGCCGCCGTCGAGCTCCATGACCATGTTGATCTTGGCGGAGGCCCTGGTGTTGTGTTCATCGATGACTTCCCGGAAGCCCTTCACGCGCAACCGGCATGACTCCGCCTGCTTGAAGTGAAGGATCGCCACGCTCCCGCCCGCCGTGCCGAGCGCCTCGATCATCGCACGGCCGGCTTCCTTCCCGCCGCCGTAGTTGTCCGTCGCGACCTGTGTGAGCAATTTCACGCCAGGCTCGTTGCATGGAATGTCCACGGTCAGGACGGGAATGCCGGCGGCGTTCGCCTCCTGGATCACGGGCACGATGGAGCGCGACTCGCAGGGACTCAGGACGATTGCCGCGCACTTCTTCACGATGAAGTCCTTCACATGATTTGCCTGGCGGGCCACGTCGTTGTCCGCGCTCAGGACGACGGTGTCGTAGCCGTGTTTGGCGGCCTCGGCGGTGATGTTGTCACCGATGACCTTGAAGAACGGGTTCTGAAGCGTGAGCAACGTGACGCCGATGGTCCCCTTTTTCGCCGGGACTGGCGTGGCGGGTGAGTTTGACTTCGGGGTGTCGGAGGCTTTGTTGCAGCCAGACACGAGGGCAAGTGAGCAGAGGGCCAGGAGAAGTTTCAGGTTCATCGTGGGTGGCTTTGTTTGGATTTCAGTTCGCAAATTGTCGTGCCGAGTCATGGGCGGCCTCCATCATCACTTTGCCCAGTTCGGCAAAGCGCGCCTGTGGAATTCGCTCCTTGGGTCCGGCAATGGTGATCGCGGCGACGGCCCGTCCATGGCGGTCCAGCACGGGTGCCGCGACGCAGTGAATCGCCTCGAAGTGCTCGCCGAAGTCCACCGCGTAGCCGAGCGCACGGGCGCGATCCAGTTCTTCCGCGAGGGCTTTGCGCGAGGTGAGGGTCCGGGCGGTGTGCTTCTCCAGGCGCAACCGTGCGAGCACGGAGCTGCGCTCAGATTCCGGAAGGAAAGCGAGCATGGCCTTGCCGGGCGCGGCGCAGTGCAGCGGCGCGCGCGACCCCAGGTCCACGAAATATTTGAACGGGTGCAGGGACGGCAGTTGCTCGATGATGACGCACGCATCCCCGGCCAGACAGCAGAGCTGGGTCGTTTCCCCGGTGATGTTGAGCACGCGGCGCATGGGCTCCAGGGCGGCCTCCACGAGGCTTCGTCCGTTCGAGTGCGGCTGGCCAAGAAGCAGGAGCTTGTGGGTGAGGCGGAAACGCTTTGTGGTCGCATCACGCTGGACGTAGCCGAGTTCCTCCAGCGCGGTAGCGATGCGGAAGCCGGAGGCGGGGGAGATCTTCAGCGCGGCATTGATTTCAGTGAGGGTCAAACCTTCCGGCGTGCCGGCCACCAGTTCCAGCGCCGCAAGTCCGCGTTCCAGGGCGGGCACCTGAAGCTCTGACTCGCTTCGGCCCGCAACCCCGTTGCGGCGGAAGCCGTTCGGAACGGTGGTTCTGGAATTTGATTTCACAAATGGATGACGTTTCAGGAATGGAACTATTCGTGTTCATAGGCAAGAGTTTTCTCCTTTCCAGGGCGACAATTCGACCGGCGATTGTCGGGGCGGGCTGAACGATGGTGGCGGCCCGGCCCGGCGCAAAGCGTGGCTTGCTGTGGGGCCGGACCGTTCGCTAGTCTCAGGCCGATGTCGCAAGAATCCGCCCCGAAGCTGTTTATTGAACTGCTGCACATTGCCACCGCTCCGGATGCGCCTTCGCCCAATGCCGGCAGCGTTGCCGTGGTGCATTACACGGGCTGGCTGACCAACGGGACGAAGTTCGACAGCTCGGTGGACCGGGGGGAGCCGTTCTCCTTCACCGTGGGCATGAGCGAGGTCATTGCCGGATGGGATGTCGCCGTGGCGCGGATGCGCGTGGGCGACAAGGTGAAGCTGACGATCCCGCCCGAGCTTGGCTACGGGGAGGCCGGGTATCCGGGAGCGAT
>JBAYGL010000113.1:0-12164 GCA_041666725.1 Limisphaerales bacterium | reverse complement strand
TGGTGTCCTGTGTTACGGCAAGAGCGCCGATGACGCCATGGCAAAGGCGGAAGTGCTTGCCCTCCGTGCCATGGCTGAGCGCCTTGAGCAAAGCGAGTCGCGTCCCGTCGAGATCAACATCTCCCTTCCCCTCGCCGCATGAGTCATTGGCCGTTGGTCAAGGCCAAACATTTGCTGGCGGCTCTATTTGGTATTGGGTGGAAAGTCAAACGATAGTCCGGGTCGCACCGTACCCTGTCACGTGAAGGATGGCCCGACGTTGTCTTCGCGTTTCACGATGGCGAGGAAATCGGTCCCCGAATGCTTGCTCGTATCGCCAAGCACACCGGCATTACTCAGACGTGTGCGCGTCAGGTAGCTAGCACTTTTCACATTCAGTGGGGTACCATTCTCCTATGCAAATAGCTTCTGGAATCATTGTTGGTGGCAAAGTCGTTGTCGAGGGCCTCTCGTTGCCCGACGGCACGTCTGTGACCGTCCTCGCGCGAGGCGATGAGGTTGCTGTGCGGCTTCCACTCGAACAAGAAGCCGAGCTTCTTGATGCTCTTGACGAGGCTGACCGCGAGGAAGGCATTTCTGCCGAGGAGCTTTTTGCACGGCTCCGCCGTTTCGGCTGATCTTGGCTCTCGGAGTCAGAATTAAGCCCCGCCCAGCGGGAAATCGAACGAGCAGCAGAATGGTGGGCCGAAAATCGGCCTGCTGCCGTTGGAGCTATTCGCAAGGATATTGAGGCTGCCTTGGCCTTGCTCGTAGAAGAACCCGGCATAGGCACTAAGATCGAATCAGCACGCTCCGATGTTGTTCGCCGCTTGTACCTCACCCGAGTTCAATACTTTCTCTACTATCGAGTGCGAGGCAATTTCCTTGAGGTTGTTGCATTCTGGCACTCTAGCCGCGAAGCTGGCCCGTCGCTCTGATCCCATGACGCAGCCCGGCGTTCCAGAGGAGCTGCGCGATAAGTCAGCCCCCTGAACTTGAACGATGGGCGCCGCCGCATCACCCATCCATGGCGAATTTGGACGTGTCAGTGTCGCAAACAAATCGCAACCGCCGTCTCGCCAACGCCGACTTTTGAAACCGACTTTCGGATTTCACGATGCTTCGCGGGCCGGTTGTGGTTGAGTATCGCCACCGGGCTATCGTCCGCTTGCTTGATGATGCTTGCAAAATTACGCTTCAGTTCGGTGACGCTGACGGTCAAATTGGTCAATATGGTATCCATGAACTTTCTATCCGAGAAATTATAGAAGTGTTATTAGGCATTACGAATAGCATCCAATTCTCTTTTTATCAAGCATTTCTCCATGCCGTGACGCGGCACGAGGTCCTGCCGCAGACTCAAGTTCGCTGCCTCGGCTTCAGCCCTCCCAAGAAGTCTTCATGGAACACTTACACACTCGCCATAACGCTGTTGACTCCGGACTTGAATCCGCGACGGTTTAACGTGACGGTAATGGGCAATCAAAACGTATACCCGAACGCCGCGATCTCCCGTGCGAAGAACTTCTCGATGGCCATTGCGTCCGCCGCGCCGAGAATCTCCCGGTAATGGCGCTTGTCCTGCCGAAATCGTGATTTCGCCCTTGGCAGGTCCGGCATCGCCGGCAGGTTCAGCTCGGCGCGGATGCGCGCCAATTCCTCGCCCAGATTCTCGAAGCGGCAAACCCGGTCGACGGCCATCTCGCCATCGATGGTGTAGAGATCAAAACCTCCGGGACCGCCAACCTGGGCCGCCCAGCCGGACTGGACGAACTCGGAAAGAGGTAGTCTCGGTTCGGCCGGATGCTCCCAGAAATACCAGGAAATCACCTTGTCCCAGGGATTCCGCTCGAAGCAGAATTTGAAATACCCGTCCCACACCGGTTTGCCGATCAGGGCTCGCACATCCTTCGCCGGCATGTGGTTGTAGAACAACGGGATGCCGTTTACAACATGGTTCTGCGGGCCCCTGCCGCCCAGAGCCTTTCTCGTGATTTCATCCTCGGCGGTGATGGGCGTGATGATGTCCTGGTCGCCACAGATCGTCGACAGCGCGATCTCGGTGCTGGTGCCGGCCGTCTTCTTGGTCTTGATGAAAATGAACTTGTGTTTGTGTGAAATAATCATTTTGAAATGTTCTTGACGCGCCCGGGGAACGGGCGGCTCGCGCGAATCGATTCTGAACCCTTACGGCTTTTCGTGAAGCCCGGACAAGCGATACCCCTGTTCATACCAACTACGTGCCAACGCCGCCTCGTCGAACGTCAGGCTGCCGACAACCTCGCGGATCTGCTGTCGCCTGGCATCATCGAGACGTTCCCCCGTATTGGCATTGACCCGACCCGGCAACTCGATTTCGGCGGGCAGCAGATCCACCCCCAGTTCGGCAAGGAGTTTCGCCGCGCCATCGCGGCGCGACACCGCCTCGAGGTCCGCCTCGTGAAACACGACAGCGTCGCATCCGGCCAGCAACAGCCGATAGTATTCGGCGCGCGTGCGCATCTCGATGACATACCAGAAGGCGAAGCCGATTTGCCCGAAACGCCGGAACGGCTCCGGACTCACGATGATGTTGGGATAGTCGGGGTCAAGATACCATAGCCACATGTTCCCCTTGTTGAGGAAGTCGGCGCGGGTGACAAGACTGCTCACCGTTTTGAGAATGTCCCGCTTCAGGTAAATCAGGTGCACCTTGCCGCTGCCCTGCAACAGATCCAGGTTTTCCACCAGTCCCGCTTTGGCCAGCACGTGCGATGTCTCGGCGAAATAACGCAAGTCCAGCGCCTTGATCCGGCCGAATTTTCGCTGCCAGAAAGCGCGCACCAGCTCGCTGTTGCCGACGTTGTTGAATGTCGTCAGATGGGATACGTCGGGGCTGTCCACTCCCCAATTGGCATAACCGAGCTGCTCGTGGTGCACCCGCGACCGGGGCAGATTGAGTTCCAGCAGATCGGCCAGGTAATTGGTGCCGCTGCGGCCGGTCGACAGGGAAAAAATATAGTGTTTCACGGGCGTCTCGCCGACAATCCCGTTTCCCGGCTGCCCGGCCGGCATGCTCCCGCCGTATTCCCCATGCATCGACTCATATGCCGCTTCAATATTGCGGGTGAAGCGCACGCTGTCGAACAGGGGGGCGCTGTCGCGCAAGGCGGCAATCTTGTCGCGGATCGCCTCCCTTTTTTCCCCGTCGGTTGCCAGTTCCAGGGCCAGCGCAAAGTAGTCGTCCGGCGTATGGGTAATCAGTTCCGGCACGCCCATTGCCGTGAGCAGGCTCCCCGCCACGCGCGAGGCAAAGGTCTTGCCGACACAGGTAATCACCGGCAGCCCCATCCACAGCGCGTCGCTGCAGGTGGTGTGCGCGTTGTAAGGCAGCGTGTCCAGGCACAGGTCGGCGCATTGCAGGCGCGCCAGGTGCTCTTCCGCCGGCACGAACGGCGCCATGATCAGGCGCTCGGGCTCCAGCCCGCGGCGCACCGCCTCCAGTCGCAAGTTGCGTTTCGCCTCGGCGTTGCTCGCCAGCAGCCACAAGACGCTGCCGGGCACGGCGCGCAGCAGACGGCACCAGACATCGAACACTTGCGGCGTGATCTTGTAGGTCTGGTTGAAGCAGCAAAACACCACGCCGGCCTGTGGCAGGCCCAGGGCCGCGCGGGCGGGCGCCGCGGGTCGCGCACGGGTGCGATCGTTGGGCTGGTAGCAGTCCGGCAGCCAGGCGACCTTTTCCGTGTAACAGCCCAGGTCTTCCGGCGGCACCACAAAGCGGTCCGCGATCAGGTAATCGATGAAATCCGCCCCCATCGTGCCCGGATAAACCAGATAGCTCACCTGGACGGGCGCGGGACGCAAGGCCATGATCGCGCTGCGGGTGCCCCTCGTGTAGCCCATGAGGTCGACCAGGATATCGATGCGGTCAGCATGAATGCGGCGGGCGACCTGCTCGTCCGTCTCGTCCGCCACATCCACGAAATGGTCGAACGCCTGCTTGACGCGCTGGCGCAGCGGGCTGCCATCGTCCGGGCCGCAGGAATACGCGGCGATTTCAAAACGGCCGCGGTCATGCAACTCGAACATCTCCACCATCAGCCGTGCGGTGGGGTGCTCAAAAAAATCGCCGGACAGGTAGCCCAGGCGAATCCTGGCATTCGGCTCGCGGCGGAAATCGAACCCCAGCCTCTTGCGCACCGAACCCAGCGATTGATATTTGACCTGCGCCCATCTTTCGGCGCAGCGCTGCTGCTCTTTCGCCGTGACGCCCGGCAGGGCCAGAAACGAAAAGGGGGCAATGCGGTTCTCGTGCAGCACGGGCGCATCGCGCACCACGT
The DNA here is from genome assembly GCA_041666725.1 of Limisphaerales bacterium. Lineage (GTDB taxonomy): Bacteria > Verrucomicrobiota > Verrucomicrobiia > Limisphaerales > SXTU01 > SXTU01. The sequence continues at coordinate 7,863 of JBAYGL010000113.1, read as the reverse complement.
CGCGGATCGCGGCGACCTGCGCGTCGAGGTCGCTCCAGTCGCATACCTTCTGCAGCAGGTGCAGGAAATCGCAGCGGGCCGGGGGCGGCCCGGGCGCCAGGTCCAGCCCGCGGCGGAAGCCGCCCCGGGCGGCATCCAGCATCCCCAGATCCTGATACAGAGCCGCCAGATTGACGTAGGCTTGCGCATAATCCGGCTTCAGCGCAACCGCCTTTTCATAGAGGGCCCGCGCCTCGTCCCGCTTGCCCCGGTCGTTCAGGATATTCCCCAGGTTATTCAGGGCCTCCACCTGGTCCGGATCGAGGGCGAGCGCCTTGCGATAGGCGTCTATCGCCTCGCCCGGCCGGCCGAGCGCCTCGAACAGCGTGCCGAGGTTAAAGAAATAAGTCGGGTGGGCCGGGTTGCCGCGAATGGCGCGGCTGATGCATTCGAGCGCCTCTTCGCTCCTGCCGGCCTGGTGCAGGAGGGTGCCGAGCATGTGCAGGGCATCCGGGTGGTCGGGCTCCACCGCGAGCACTTGCCGGTAGAGCGCCTCCGCCTGACCCAGTTGCCCCGCCTGATGCGCCAGCAGACCGAGCGGATACAGGATGTCCGCACGACCCGGTTCCACTTGCAAGGCCTGCCGGAAAAATGCTTCCGCCTGCGCCAGGCGCCCCGCACGCAGGTTCTGCAAGGCCTGCAGCTTTGCCTGGTCGGCGCCTCCGGGTGGCGCAGCGGCCTTCCCCATGCAGCACTTCTTGAACTTTTTCCCGCTGCCGCACGGACAAGGATCATTACGCGAGGGTGCGGTCATCTTTCCCTTGGCCATGCGAGAAAAGGCGCTGCGTGTAGGCTTCGGCAAAGCCCAGGCCGCGCAGGCGCAATTCCGGGTAACGCCATTTCGGGCTGTCCACGGAAAGATCGGCCAGAAAGTGGCGCAGGATGAAAACGCCCCCCCGCATCGGCGGGTGGGGCAGTGTCGAGCTTTACGGTAGTACCTGACATCTTGGGTCTCTCGGTTCCGTTCAGGGCTAGGCCGGCGCGAGGTCCGGCCGCAGAATCTTTTCCAGGGTGAAGGACTGCTCCTTCAGCGCGCCATCCGGCTGGACCACCGGGAAGGCGAAGCCCTTCTTCGCCTCCAGCTCGGCGAACCTCATGTCCACGCGGAACGACTTGCCATTGAGGATATCGCGCGAAAACAGGATCAGCCCGTCGCCCGCCGGATTCACCCGGAAAACCGTCTTGGCCGGCTGGCCGCCGACCGTGGTCTCCGCGATCATGGCCGGCAGCACGCTCGTCACCTCGACGCGGCTGCCGGCATTCCGCAGGCGGATCACGACCAGGTTCGACAGGTCGATGCCGCCGGTCTCCAGCTCCTGCTGCATCGCCAGATGCGGATCATTGGCCAGCGGCGCCGGCGCCTTGCCGCCCGAACCCGAAGGCTGGCAGGCCGCCAGCAGCACCGCCAAGCCGGCGGTCCAGAAAATGCGCGGCATCATTTGCCCCCTCGCGACAACAACTCGACCATCGCCCCGTCCTGGCGGTTCTGGGCGCGCTCCAGCGCCGAAAGTCCGCCGGCGGGGCGCTCGGTCGGGCTGGCGCCGTGGGCGAGCAGCAGCTTGACCATGGCCTTGTCGCCCTTCTCCACCGACAGCGCCAGCGCGTTGTAGCCCCTCGCATCGGCCTTCACGTCCGCGCCGCGCTTCAGGAGCGCCTCGGCCACGTCGCGCTGGCCGTTGAAGGCCGCGCTCATCAGCGCCGTCATGCCATTGGCCTGGCGCGCGTTCGGGTCCACCCCGGCTTCCACCAGCAGCTTCGCCACGTTCTCGGCCTTCGGGTCCTTGGTCTTGGCGATCAAGGCCTCGGGCGTCGGCGCCACATGGATTGTGGCAAGTTTCTGTTGCGCCTGCTCCGGCGATCGGTCGCCGCACGCGGCAAGCAGCAGCGCGGCCAGGATGAGCGGGGAACGGGGTAGCGTCATGGCGTGCGGGGAAGCGTTGGCAAGGCCCCTAGTTTACCGAAAATCGGCCGCCGTGCCGGACTCGCCGTCCCGCCGGCGCCGACTTTTCGCCGGCGAAAAAAACGGGCCGCTCCTTGTGGGAGCGGCCCGCGGTCTGCTTGAAAAGGGCGGGGCCCGAAGGCGCCCCGCTCGATTCGGGTGCTTGCGCTTTTAGTTCAGCGCGCCACCCAGCTTGCTATAGACGAACACTGCCTCGCCGGCCGAGAGCACCGGCGCGGTGGTATCGCCCGTGACCCAGGTGTACTGCTTGCCCGAAGCCAGTTGCGAACCCACCTTGATCACCGCATTGACCACGGTGGCGGTCGGCAGCAAACCGGTGGAAGGCACGGTCACCAGCGACCAGCCGACCGGTACCTTGGACGTCATCGCGGCGCCCTGCTGAATGAACATCGGCTTGGTGTTATCCGTGCTCACATCGTTCGCCCAAGCCAGCCCCACCGCACCGGCGACGAAGCTCGTCGGCGCGATGGTCGAGAGCGTCTCGCCGTTGGACTTCAGCTCGGTGGCAACGGTCGTCTTGTTGCCGACCATAGCCAGGGCCAAGTCCTTGCTGTTGCCGTCGTTGGTCCACAACGACACCGGCAGGCCGGTGCTGTTGAGGCCGACGAAGCGGCGCTCGAACAGAGGCTTGTGATTCAGCGGCGGCGTGGCGGCATGTGCCGGGTTGCCGAAGCCATAGAGCGCCCACTGCGTCGAAGCCGCCGGCGTGACCTTGCGGATCTTGCTCAGGTCGATGGCCATATCCTTCCGCGTGCCCAAGCCGGACATCAGGTTCGGTTCGTACGGCAGGAAGTTGGCGGCCAGGGGATCGGCCGACGTCAGCAGGCGCTGGCTGCCATCCACGGCCGACGTATGAACCAGCAACACGAAGGTCGGCTTCCTGATCGACTGCAGATCGTTGGTCTTCGGATCGGTGCCGAGCAGCAGGTTGAAGCGGTCCGACACGCCATTGACCGTGCCGACGACGGCCGCGCCGTTGACTGCGGTGATACCTGACGGCACGGTAAATTTACCCGTGTTGTCGAGCAGCTTGAGGCCACGGTCGCCGGCGGTAAGCGCGTTTTTCAGCTCCACGCTGCCCGAGGCCTTGCCACCGTCGCGGCCGGTGATCGCGCCCTTGATCGGGTCGATATTCACCGGCTGGATCCAGCCCATGCCGAGGTCGGAGGCCAGTATGGCGGCCGTGACACCGGAGACGGTCGCGTTCGGCGCCGCGGCGGCCGTGCGGGCAGCCAGCACGGTCGCGTCCGGCAGGTTAAAGCCCGACGCGTCGTTAGCTAGAGAGGCCAAGGCAGCCGCGACACCGGCGTTCATGGCGGCGTTGAGCGAACCGGCGTTGCTGGTTCCGGAGTTGTTGGTGTCGTTCATACTCGCGCCCGTGGCACTGGCGCCTTGGCTACCGGCATTCCGGGCCGCATTGCGGATGTCGGAACTGAGACTCCGCGCCGCGTTCACCGCGTTGTCGTAGGCCAGGCGCACGTCGGACTTGCCAGTGCCATCATCGGCGACAAAAATCTTGTTGCCGACGACATAGCCGGGGATCGGCTGGGCAAGCCCGGCCGGCGAGGCGTTGCTGACGCCCGGCACGGCCAGCGTGGCGGCCGCCACGGCATCGAGCTGCGCCTCCACCAAGCTTTGCAGGTCGGCCGTACTTGTGCCGCAGCCTGTACCGCAGGAACGGTAAATATCCGCATATTGGCTCCCGATCTTGGCTTGGCCCACGGTCACATTGCTGACATCGGTGGCGGCGGGCGTGTCGTCCCAGCGCGCGAGGTAGGCTTCGACCTTGTCGCCGTTGGCCGTCGAGTTGAAGGAGCCGATGATGCTCTGGGTCAGCAGCGTGTTGTCGAGAGCGCCGGCGGTCATGGACACCGGGATGCTCACGTTTTCGGTGCCGGCCGTGACGATGACCGTGGAATCGGCCTGGGCGACCAGCACGTCGCTCACGCCATCGACGGTGGCGGTATAGGTCACCGTGATGTCGTTGGCGCTGTCGATCTTCTCGTAGATCAGCTTGGTCGGCAGGGTGATGGTGAGGCCGCCCGCGGTCACCGCGACATCGGTCGAGGTCGGGTAGAACTTGAATACCGCCGGCTTGTTGGCATACTTGCCGGTGATGGTCACGATCAGGTGGGCGGCGAGATGAGTCAGGGTCTTGCCCGACCCGAGCGCCATTTCGTTGCCGGCCGTGGCCTTGATGTCGATCTGGCCGATCTTGGTCGGATCGTTCGAGATCGGGGTGGCGGAGGCCTTGAGGTCGGTGTCGACGTTGGTGAAGGCGATCGTCGGCTTGGCCGGCGTGATGGTGGTGGCCGCGACGGCAGCGATGAACTCGTTGCCGACGGTCTTGATACCGGCATTGTCGAGCGCATCGACCGTCGACGACCAGGCTGCGTCGCCCTGTTCCTTGACCGAGATGCCCTTGGTCACCGCAACCTGCTTGCTGAATTCGGCGGGGTCGATGCCGGAGATCGACAGCGTGCCCTGACCACCGGCGGTGGTGGCGGTGGCGATGGTGACATTCCAGCCGGCGTTGAGGCCGAGCGCGGCAACGACATCGGCGCCGAGCTTGACGTTCTCGGCCACTTCGCGGTTGTCTTGTCCATCGAGGCCGCCAGCTGAATCAGCTGCGATCCCGGCGATCGGCTCGGAGAAGGTGAGGACGAGGTCGGAGGGGGCGGTCAGCGAGGTTGACTCGGCGCTGACGAAGACCGGAGCGGCGCCGTCGGTGATGGTGTTGTTGGCCGGCAGGGCGGCCATCAGCGTTGCGTTACCGGTGGCGGGGGTGAATACGTTGCTGTAGGCCGGCTCTGCACCACCGACCAGCGTGACGGTGAAGGGAACAGCCGTTCCCGTGACGCCCGTGTTGAAGCAGGTGGTCGAATAGGCGGCGGCGTCACCGGCAGGAGCAGCAGTCCAGGTAACGGTGGCGGGCGTGGCGAACAGCACGGTATTGGCCGTGCCGGTCGCGGCGACGGTACCGGTCGCGCCGGCGGTGATGTCCTTGTTATCGACGATGGTGGAACCGGCGCAGCCGGTCGTGACCGTACCCTCGGCCTGAACCAGGAAGTTGGTGGTCTTCGTCAGGGTGGCGATCGGGGTCAGGGTGTCGATGGTGAGACCATCGATTGTCTTGCCGCCGTTGACGGTGGAGGTCGAGTGGGTGCTCAGCTTGGGCGTGGGGGCCGTGCCCATGACAGCGGGAGCGGCAGCCGAGGTGAAGGTGGCGAGCGTAGCAGGGGCGCCGGTCGGATCGTCCGTGGAGGTGATCGGGTTGGCGGTGGCCGTGTAGCCCTGGACATTCACCACTTCCCAGACCGGGGCAGCAACGGTGTTGTCCTGCGTGTACTCGAGATTGGCGCCGTTGATGCGGAAAGCGCCGTTCGTATCGGCAGCCACTTTGCCGAGATTGACCAGATACGTCGCGTAGGCACCCGCAGCCTTGGCTGCGACCAGCGCCACACCGCCCACTGTCGTGTTTGCCGTGAAGGTGATGCCGCCGGCGGTGATCGGGAAATAGACCGGCGTCGCGCCGTAGGTAATCGAGAAGTCGTTATTTACGCTGGTCGCGCCGGCGCCGGTAGCGCCACCGCCAGCGATGTTGTTGATCAGCACGCCCGCGTCGCTAATGGCCTGGCTGTCGGCGGGGGTCACAGTATCGGCCGCAGGCTGCAGGTAAATAGTGGCCTGGATGGCGCCGCTGTAGCCGGTCGCGGAATACAGAGCCTGGGCGGCGGCGGCACCGGCCGGTATCGTGGCGACGATGCCCTTGGTGCGGACCGTCGGGTTCACGCCCGCGGCATTGGCGGCACCGGCCATGACCAGCAGGCTCGCGCCAACGGCGACGGCAATTTGTTTTTTCGCAAACGTTTGCATAAAATTTCCTTTCGAAAGGGAACGGGGGATCGCGGCAGGGATGAAAACAACGCGGGGCGTGAATTAATCCCTTTTGCCAGCGATACGAAGTATTGCTACACTTGCGCAACTCGCATATCCTCAATAATGATTAGTCCGCTGTCGGGGCGTGGAAGGCTTCACGCCCGCATCCGGAAAGAAGGGGAAGAATTTGCATCTCCCGCCTGTCGCCCTCTCCGGTTGCCGCCTTCTGCTCGCGGCCCTGGCTCTGTGTCTGCCCCTGGCCGCACAGGCGCAGAGTGCCGTGTCCCTGCCGGATGTCACCATGATCGTCTCCGGCACGCTGACGCAGAGCGGCGACGGCAAGGTGATACCGACCGAAGGCGACACCTTGACGCTGCTCAACCAGAAAACCCTGGTCACCGAAGCGAGCGCCACCGTGGGCTCCGATGGCTACGCGCTGATCATCAGCAAGCCGCCGAGCTTCAACAATACCGTGCTGATTTTCCGCCTGGCGCACGCCGGACGCGTCTACCCGATGCTCTACAGTAGCGGCGGTCCGGCCGCCTTTGCCTTCAACGGCGCCCTGTTGCCTTCGCGAACCGTACTGAATCTAGTGGCATCGAGTACGGCGATCAATACCGGGACGGGGACAGGTACTGGGACGGGGGCTGGGACAGGGACTGGGACAGGGACTGGGACAGGGACTGGGACGGGCAGCAGCACCGGGACCGGGACGGGAACGCCGACCGGGGCGGGTGCGGGCGCCAGCACCAGCGGCGGCATTGACGCCAATGGCGACGGCAAGATCGACGAGGATGACATCGGCTATTTGAAACGGGCGATATCCGGCCAGATCCCGGTGATCAAGGCAACTATGGATGCCAACGGCGACGGCGTGGTCAATTCGCGCGATCTGATCGACCTGATCCGCGCCGTGCGCACCAAGAGCCCGACGGCTGTCGCCACGGCGGTGGCGACCGGCGTCAGCGCTCCGGTGGGTGGTAGTACCACCAGCGCCCGCATCGAAGCCATCCGCGCCGAACGCAGCGGTTCGCGCTTGAACACCCAAAACCTGAAGTAAGCGGTACGCCTTGGGTCGAGCCCCGGTCGCGTGCCGCGGGTTTCGGCCGCCGCCCCGCTGACGGCGATCCCGGTACGCCTGGGAGCAGCCTGCGGCGCGAGTGCAAGCTTTTCGATTGTTTTCTTGAAGGTGCGAAATGAAGCTCTGGATTCTGACACTGATGGTTTTCCTCGCCGCTTGCGGCCGCAGCCCGGAAGAGGCGAAAAAGAAACTCGCCGAAATCAAAGTGCCACAAACCCCGGAATCGCTGATCGCCACGACCAAGGATGCGAAGAACCAGGATGTGGCCAAGATGTTGGTGCAGGCCGGCGTAGACCCGAACGCGCGCCAGGGAAACGGCATGACGGCACTGATGAGTGCGGCATTCAACGGTCAGCATGACGTCGCCAAGGCGCTGCTGGAGAAGGGCGCACAGGTGAACGCCGAGGCCAAGGGCTTTAACGCATTGTCGCTGGCGGTGGAGCGCAGCGACAAGTCCATGGTGGCTTTGTTGCTGGAGCACGGCGCCGAAGCCCGCACCCGCCCCGCCAATGGCCTCTCGGCGCTGGAGAAGGCGCAGCAACGACAGAATGCAGACCTGATCAAGCTGCTGGAGAAGGCCGCGAAATGACGGCGATGCGGAACACCCAACGGCATGTAGCGATGATTGTTGCGCGCAAAGCCACGCCCACCCCCGCCGTGGTTCCCTACGAGGTATTAGGATCGATATGAAAAGCGTCTTTTTGCGGCTGAGCATGGTGGCCATCGCCTTGGCGCTGACGGCATGCGGCAAAACGCCGCCGCCCGTCGTGGCGCCGCCGGTCGTCGGCGATCCTCACGCGGCGGAGCAGGCGACCATGGAAGCCGGCATGCTGGATTTTTCCAATGTGATCATTATTCGCCTGCAAAGCGAGGGCAAGCGGCTGGAGGTCACCAGCGTCCTGCC
>JBAYGL010000112.1:0-12217 GCA_041666725.1 Limisphaerales bacterium | reverse complement strand
GGCGGCGGCTCGGCGGACGACGATGGTGGGCTTGCCGTCCGCCCCCTTCGCAATGAGGTGGTAGTCGAACGCGTGCAACGGCTGGCCGGTCTCCAGCATTACGTAGTTCGTCACGTCCACGACGTTGCTGATGCTGCGGATGCCAACCTTCTCCAACGTCTGCCGCAGCCAATCCGGGCTGGGGCCGACCTTTACGCCGGTTACGACACGCGCGGTGTAGCGGGGACAAAGCTCCGGCTCTTGCAGCCGAACCGCGACCATCTGGTTGAGAGTTGAGGGTTGAGAGTTGAGAGGAGGAAGCGCGGGCACCTTGAGCGGATTCCCCGTCAGCGCCGCAATTTCCCGCGCGATGCCGATGACGCTGTTCAGGTCCGGGCGGTTCGGCGTGACTTCGAGGTCATAAACCACGTCGCTGCCCGCGCGGCCCAGGTGCTCCGCGAACGGCTGGCCGACCTTGGCGTCCGGCGGCAGGATGATGATGCCGTCGCCGTCCTCGCCGAGGCCGAGCTCCTTCTTCGAGCACATCATGCCCTGGCTCACGACGCCGAAGACCTTGCGCTCTTTGATGACGAACGGCTCCTTCTCGCCGGCCTTCAGCGGCAGCGCGAAGTTCGGCAGGATGACCACCACCTTGTCGCCCGGCTGATGGTTCTGCGCGCCGCAGATGATGATGCGTTCGCCCGTGCCGTCGGCGACGCGGTTGACGGAGAGCTTGTCCGAGCCGGCGACCTTGTCCTTGGCGAGCACCTGCCCGACAACGACGCCCGCAAACTCACCGCCGAGCTTCTGCACGCCCTCGACTTCGAGGCCGAGCATGGTGAGCCGCTCCGCGAGTTCCTCGGGCGACCAGTTGAAATCAACGTGTTGCTTGAGCCAGTTAAGGGTGACTTTCATGGGGAATTGGAATTTGGGCGAACGCCAAATCTTCGTGAGGCCGATTCATCAAAATGGCGCAGGCAGGCCATAGAGCCGTTGGAAGAGCTGACGTTTGATGTCCTGCGGGGAAAGTTCGGCGGGGAGCGAGGCCAAGACCATTGCGCGAGCGGCGTCGAACATCTGCACGCCCATGACGAACCGCTCCTCGGCAGAGCGGGCCATGAGCTTCTGCCGGACGAGTTCGGCGATTTCTGGAGAGGTGTCAGTCATGTTTGATTTCCTGCCACAGACTAGCGACGGCAAGTTCGTCCGTCCAACGCTCGATGTAAGCGCGGTCGCAGCCGGTGGAGACGAGGTTGCGCACGTCGCGGAGTTGCAGTTCGGAGTGCGAATCCCTGGCCCAAAAGAGCTTGGAGAGGATGAGGTCTTCCTTGCTCACAATCCACGTCGCGAAGTCCTGGATGGCAATGTGCTGGCGGCGCTCGAACTCAGCCAGGCGATACGGGGTTTGCTTGCGGACGATGCAATCCACTTTGATGACGCTCTCGTTGTGGATGAGGTTGAACAGGGATTGGTGCGCAATGGAACTGTCCACCGCCTCGCGCGAGACGTAGTAGTCCGGGCAGAAGAGCTGAACCACCCGTGCCGCGTCGCCGGATTGCAATTCGACTACGACATCAATGTCGCGGGTCATGCGCGGCTGGGCGTAGTAGTTCATGGCCATCGAACCTGTGAGCATGTAGCCGATGCCCGCGCCGTCCAGCCGGGCGGACACGTCGCGGACGATGTCGAGTTCGTTTTGCATGGCAGCATGGCTCGCGAGGATGCTCGCCCCACCGGGTTTAGAACTGGCGAAGGAACCGCACGTCGTTTTCGTAGAAGAGGCGGATGTCGGTGATGCCGTAGCGGAGCATGGCGATGCGCTCAATGCCGAAGCCGAACGCCCAGCCGGTCCAGACCTCGGGATCGTAGCCGACGTTCTCGAAGACCTGCGGATGCACCATGCCGCAGCCGGCGATTTCCAGCCAGTCCTTGCCGAGCTTCTTGACGAGCGCGTTGGTGAAATCAATCTCCAGGCTCGGCTCGGTGTAGCTGAAGTAGTGCGGGCGGAAGCGGAGCTTCACGTCGCTGCCCAGCACGTCCTTGAACACGGCCTCCACGGTGCCCTTGAGGTCGCCGACGGTGACGTTCTTGTCCACATAAAGGCCCTCGATCTGGTGGAAGGTCGGATTGTGCGTGGCATCGGCGTTGTCGCGGCGATAGACGCGGCCGGGGACGATGATGCGGATGGGCGGGGGCTGCGACTTCATCACGCGAATCTGCACCGAGCTGGTGTGCGTGCGGAGCAAGGGCAGTTTCGCGTTTGGGGTTTGGAGTTTGGAGTTGTCGCCGACGTAGAAGGTGTCCTGCGACTCGCGCGCGGGGTGGTCGGCGGGGGTGTTGAGGGCGTCGAAGCAGTGATACTCGTCCTCAATCTCCGGGCCGTCGGCGACGGCGAAGCCCACTTTGCGGAAGGCGCGGACGATGTCGTCGGTGACCTGCGTGAGCGGGTGGAGCTTGCCCACGGCGCGGCGGCGGCCGGGGAGAGTCCAGTCGGTCGGCTCCTTGGGCAGCGCGGCCTTGAGTTCGAGTTCGCTGCGGCGGGCGGCGAGGGCGGTTTCGAGTTCGACCTTGGCGGCGTTGATGGCCTTGCCGGCGGCGGGGCGTTCTTCCTTCGGCAGCGTGCCGAGCTGCTTCATCAGCGCGGTGAACTTGCCGTCACCGCGGAGGAACGCGCCCTTGGTCTGCTCCAGCGCGGGCAGGTCGGTGGCGGCGGCGAGGGCGGCGAGCGCCTCGGATTTCAGCGGGTCGAGTTGGGCCAGTAATGACATAAGGCAGGTGCAATTAGCCGCGAAAGGACGCCGGGGACGCAAAGGAAAAATCTCCTTTGTGCGCTTCGGTCTCTTTCGCGGTCCTCATCGGGGAAAGCAAAACGGGCGGCCCTGTGCAGGTCGCCCGTTGCTGGAAAAACGGTTGAGCCGGTCGCCTAGGCTTTCGCGAGCGTGGCGGCCGGTTTCGCCGCGAGGGCGGTCTGCGCAGCCTTGACCAGCTCGGCAAACGCGGGGGCGTCGGTGGCGGCGATGTCGGACAGCACCTTGCGGTCGAGCGCGATCTTGGCGGCCTTGAGGCCCTCCATGAAACGGCTGTAGGTGAGGCCGGCGGCGCGGGCGGCGGCGTTGATGCGGACCTGCCAGAGGCGGCGATAGATGCGCTTCTTGGTCTTGCGATCACGGTAGGCGTATTGCCGGGCATGATCCACCGCGTCGGAAGCGTAGCGGTAGAGTTTCGAGCGCCGCATGCGATACCCCTTCGCGGCGGTGATGATCTTCTTACGGCGTTTACGGGAGGCGGGGGCGTTGGTTACGCGCATGGCTTAGTGATGTTTGAAAGTTGAAAGTTGATGGGGCCTCAGTGGCTGAAGGGCAGGCTCGCCTTGACGCGATACTCGTCGGTTTTGTGCACGAGGGCGCGCTTGCCGAGCGAACGGCGGCGCTTGGCGCTCTTGCCGGAGAGCAGATGGCGGCGGCCGGCGCGCGAGCGGAGAATCTTGCCGGTGCCGGTGATCTTAAACCGCTTGGCCACTGACTTCTTGGTTCTGATGCCTTTGGGACGACGCATAAATTGATCTCGTTCTCTAAAAAAGAGGGCGCACTGTAGGCAACGGTCACGGACGGTGCAAGGGGTATTTTTCGCCAACTGCCATGTTCGCCGTTTCCCCGTTCAAAATGCGGCCATTACAGCGCAACGGTCGGACTGGGCGCGTCCTGAGAAGTGGATTCGACGGCGATGTGCGTCGCGCCGAGGCGCTGCAAACGACCGCCCACCGCCTCGCGCGCCAGCTCGGGACGGTTGCAGTCGCGGCTCAGGTGGCCGAGGTAAATCCGCGTGAGCGTGGCCGAGACGATCTGCTCGGCGACATCGGCGGCGGCGGCGTTGGACAGGTGGCCGTGCCGGCTCAGGATGCGCTGCTTGGTGCTCCACGGGCGTTTCGTGTCATCCTGCAACAGCTTCAAATCGTGGTTAGCCTCCAGCACGAGCAGATGCGCGGGGCGGACGCGTTCGAGCACCAGCTTCGTGGCGTGGCCGAGGTCGGTGAGGAATCCGATGTTCCCCGCGCTGGTGCGCAGGAGAAAACCGACGGGATCCTGCGCGTCGTGCGGGACGCTGAAGGTGTCCACCGTCACGTCGCCCAGGTCAAAGCTCGCGCCCGTGACGAAGTGCCGCCCCTCGAACCGCGTCTCCAGCTGCCGCTCCGTCGCCTCCTGCGTGAGCCGGTTGCAATACACCGGAATGCCGAGCTTCGCCGCAATCGTCGTCAGGCCCTGCGTGTGATCCTGATGCTCGTGCGTGAGCAGGATGCCCGTGAGCGTCTCCGGCGTGCGGCTGATGGACGCGAGCCGCTGGCGTATCTGGCGTCCGCTGAAACCGGCATCAATTAGCAGGCGGACCTCCGGCGTCTCCAGGTAGGCGCAATTGCCGCCGGAGCCGCTGCCGAGGATGGTGAACTGGACGGACACGCCGCAACGGTAGGGAGAGCCGGAAAAACGTTCAACGTCCAACGCTCAACATCGAACGTTCAAAGCTGGAAGTTGGGGGGGGCGGATGTTTTCCGCCCCAGCCGGAACGATGCAGCTGATTAACGACCAGTGTCTGTTCAACGCAAAGGCGCAGCGCGGCGGAGCCGCAACCAAAGCGACCGGATGACTTGCTTTAGCGCAAAGGGCGCAGAGACCGCAGAGAGGCGCGGAGACGGATCTTTCCCTTCGGTCTCTGCGCAATCTCTGCGGTCTCTGCGTCCTCTGCGCTGGAAAAAATCTTCTCAGACAGTGATGAAGTTGGAGATAGCACTGCAAAGGCGCAGAGGTTCGCGGAGAAGAGAAGAGTTGGAGCACCGAAAGGTGAATAGAGCCCGGCCCCGCAATCTTTGTGTTTCTCCCCGTCCTTTGCGCCTTTGCGTTGAGCGGAACGCTGCATTGAACTGCATCGTCCCGGCTTAGAGCCTGCGACGTGGTGGTGAACCGCACGGACACGCGGCGAGGTGGGAACGCGGCCCCTCTCAACTCTCAACTTCCCTTCACGCCCACATTTCCTTCGGATTGTGTCCTTCCGGCACGACCATCTCGAAGGTCGGAATGCGCACGACAACGCGCCGCCCCTGGTCGTCCACGCCGATGTAACTGCCCTCCGCGATGGCTCGCGTTGTGTCGAGGGTATGGCGGCTGTTGTAGCTGAACTTCTCCCCCGGCCCCAGCCTGGGGCGCTCGCCCACGACGCCGTCGCCCTCGATGGCGGTGACTTCGCCGCGCGCATTGGTGATCACCCATTTGCGGCCCTTGATCGTGACCGTGCGGTCGGAGCCGTTCCGGATGCTGATGAAATAGACGAACGAATGCGGATGGTCCGGCGGCGAGGGCAGCTCGGGGGCGTAGACAAGGCGGTCCAAGGTCACGCTCAGGCCGGGCAGTTCGAGGAGGTCGTTCTTCACAATGCAGTCAACCCGGAACCCCGGGCGGAGTGAGCGTGGCGCATCCGGGCAACGGTTCCAAGCCAGCGCTTCACCACGACGGCAAATGGCGACAAATGCATTCGCGCACCGCCCAGGGGCGCGGCGTTCACGCCGCAGAAGGCTGCAAGTGAACGAAACGCCCCGGCAAATACGGGCGGTTTCTGCGCCACCCACCCTGCTGCGGCTTGAAAGCCGCGCTCCTTCGGGTGTCAAAATGCGTCCGATGGCAACCATTCGGCAAGAAAAGGGCAGCATCAGCCGCGCATGTGCCGCTAGACTGGGACAGTTTCGTGCAGCGGGAGGTTCTGCGTTTCTCCCGTTGCGCTGCGGAAGCCATGAAGACGAGTTGGATGACATGGATGGTTCGTGGCATGAGTGACACCGGCGGCGCGGCGTTGTCGCGGACACGAACGTTTGATCAATGTGGAGCAGCATTCGTCCATGCTTGAACACTGCTTTGATGAACGCCATGAACACCCGCCCCCGCCCCGTGCCGACGCCTCTCCGAAAGTGGGCATCCGCCTTCGCCGTGCTGGCCCTGCTGCTCATGGCGGCGGGGCGCTGGTATTATCTCGCCGAGACGGAACTCATCCGCCAGCAGAAGCATGAAGAACTCGACGCCATCGGTGAACTGAAGGCCGGACAGATTCAGCAGTGGCGGCGGGAGCGGATGAACGACGCAACACGGATGGCCGGCGGTCCCCTGGTCAGGAAGGCCATGTCGGAGTTCCTCCGCGAGCCGGGTGGCCCGCTCCGGGCCGATCTGCTGGAGCGTCTGAAGATCGAGCGCACCGCCGGCGGCTATTCGGACGCCCTCACCTTCGCGCCGGACGGGAAGCTCCTGCTGTCCGCCCTGGAGGCTCCCGAGCCGATGGCCCCGGCCACTCGGCAGGCCATCGCAGCGGCCGTCGCGAGCCAGGGGCCGGTGCTGTCCGACTTCTTCCGTCACGCCGACGGCGTCGTCCACATAGACAGCGCGGCGGCGGTGCGGAACGCGGCGGGAGAGGCGGTGGCGGTGGCGGTCCTGCGCAGCGACGCGACCACCTACCTGTATCCGCTCATCCAGTCCTGGCCCACGCCCAGCCGCAGCAGCGAGACCTTCATCGTGCAACGCGAGGGGGAGTCCGTCGTGTGGCTGAACGAAGCGCGACACCGGACCAACACGGCCCTCTCCTTTCACGAGCCGCTTTCCAAGACCAACCTTCCTGCCGTGCAGGCCGCGCTTGGCCGGCTGGGCGTATTCGAGGGCGTTGACTATCGCGGCGTGGCGGTGTTGGCCCACCTGGAGCCCGTTTCCGGCTCGTCGTGGTTCATCGTGAGCAAGGTGGATGCGGATGAAATCTTCGCCGAAGTGCGTTCACAGACCAGCCGGGTCACCCTCGTGGTCGGATTGCTCATCCTGCTGGCTGCGGCGGCGACGGCCTCCATTTACCGGCGGCAGGGCGTGGCGGAAATCCAGCAGCTCAACGCCGAGCTGGCCCAGGCCAACGAAGCCTTGCGGGCGCGGATCGCCGAACGGGAGCTGGCGGAGGCCGTCGTGCGCGCCGAACGCCAGCGGTTTGGTGACGTGCTGGACCTGCTGCCGGCCTATCTGATCCTGCTCACGCCGGATTATCGCGTGCCGTTCGCCAACCGCTTCTTCCGCGAGCGCTTCGGCGAGGCGCGGGGCCGGCGCTGCTACGATTACCTGTTCAACCGCTCCGAGCCCTGCAAGGTGTGCGAGACCTTCTCCGTCTTCAAAACCCACGCGCCGCACCGCTGGCAGTGGACCGGCCCCGACCTGCGCGACTACGACATCTACGACTTCCCGTTCAAGGACACCGACGGCTCGCCCCTCATCATGGAGGTGGGCCTGGACGTCACCGAGCGCAAGCGCGCCGAGGAGGCGCTGCGGCAGGCCAGCATCTACAACCGCAGCCTGATCGAAGCCAGCCTCGACCCGCTCGTGACCATCAGCGTCGAGGGCAAGATCACGGACGTGAACGAAGCCTCCGTGCAGGCCACGGGCCTGAAACGCGAGCAGCTCATCGGCACGGACTTCAGCACTTACTTCACCGAGCCGGAGAAGGCCCGCGCCGGCTACCAGCAGGTCTTCTCGGAAGGCTTTGTCCGGGACTACCCGCTGGCCATCCGGCACACCTCGGGCCGCGTCATGGACGTGCTCTACAACGCCAGCGTTTACAAGGACGAGCACGGCAAGGTGCTCGGCGTGTTCGCGGCGGCCCGCGACATCACGGAGCGCAAGCGCGCGACCGAGTCCCTGCGCGAAAGCGAGGAGCGCTTCCGTCGCATGGCGGAGGCGATCGAGGAGGTCTTCTGGCTGACCTCGGCGAAGAGCGATCAAATCCTTTATGTCAGCCCGGCGTTTGAAAAGGTCTGGGGGCGGCCCTGTGCGGAAGTGCGCGCCAATCCCCGGCTCTGGATCGAGATGATTCATCCCGACGATGTCCAGCGGGTGCTGTCCGCCCTCGGAGGCCTGGAGAAAGGCCGGCACTTTGACATCGAGTATCGGATTGTCCGTCCCGACAAAGTCGTGCGCTGGATCAACGACCGCGGCTATCCCCTGCGCGATGACACGGGTGAAATCATCCTCATCTCCGGCGTCGCCTCCGACATCACCGGGCGCAAGCGGGCGGAGGCGGAGCGCGAGCAGTATTTCAAGCTCTTCATGACCTCCAACGAGCTGATGTGCATCGCGGATCCCAACGGGGCCTTTTTGAAGACGAACCCCGCCTTCTCGCGGGCGCTCGGCTATTCCGAGGCGGAACTGGTGTCCAAGCCCTTCATTGAATTCATCCATCCCGAGGACAAGCAGCCCACCCTGGACGAAATGGCCCGGCAGCAACGGCTGGGCTATTCGTTGAACTTCGAGAACCGCTACCGCTGCAGGGACGGCTCCTACCGCTGGCTCTCGTGGCGGGCGAACTACATCCCGGAGGAGCGGCTTACGTATGCCACCGCGCGCGACATCTCCGAGCGCAGGCGGGCGGAGGAGGCCCTGCGGGAAGCCAGCCTTTACAACCGCAGCCTGATCGAGGCCAGCCTCGATCCGCTGATCACCATCAGCGTGGAGGGCAAGATCACGGACGTGAACGAAGCCTCGGTGCAGGCCGCCGGCCTGAAGCGCGAGCAGCTCATCGGCACGGACTTTTCGGACTACTTCACCGAGCCGGAGAAGGCCCGCGCGGGCTACCGGCAGGTTTTCTCCGAGGGCTTCGTGCGCGACTACCCGCTGGCCATCCGCCACACCTCGGGCCGCGTCACCGACGTGCTCTACAACGCCAGCGTTTACAAGGACGGGCACGGCAGGGTGATCGGCGTGTTCGCCGCCGCCCGCGACATCACGGAGCGCAAACGCGCGGCGGAGTCCTTGCGCGAAAGCGAGGAGCGGTTCCGGTCCGTCGTCGATGCCGCAAACATCGCGCTGTTCGTGGATGTGGACCAGAAGTTCGCCTACCTGAATCCCGCCGCAGTGCGTCTGCTCGGCGCGGAGACGCCCGACCAACTGCTCGGCCAGCCGGTGCTGGCCCGCATTCATCCCGACTATCACGAAAGCATCAAGCAGCGGGCTGGCATGGTGTATGAAGGACAAGCGGGCGCGGCGCCACCGCAGGAGGAAGTTTTTCTCCGGCTGGACGGCACGCCCGTGCCGGTGGAAGGGTCCGCCTCACCGATTATCTACCAACATCGGCGCGGCGCGGTCGTTTTTCTGCGCGACATCACGGAGCGCAAGCGGGCGGAGGAGGAAGTCCTCCAGCTCAACGCCGGCCTGGAGCAGCGCGTCCGCGACCGCACCGCCGAGCTGACGGCGGCCAACCAGGAGCTGGAGAGTTTCTCCTACGCGGTCGCCCACGATCTGCGTGCGCCGATACGGGCCATGACCGGCTTCAGCCAGGCGCTGGTGGAGGATTACGGCAGGGATTTGCAGGGTGAGGCGCGGGTCTTCCTGGACCAGATCATCCACGCAAGCCGGCGCATGAGCGAACTGGTGGACGGCCTGCTCACCCTCTCGCGCTGCACCCGGGGGGAATTGCAGCGCGACCGGGTGGACCTCTCGGCCCTGTGCGAACGCCTCCGCGCGGAGCTCACCAAGACGGAACCGGACCGCAGGGTGGAGTGGCACATCCAGCCCGGCCTCACGGCCTGTGGAGATGCCCGGATGATCGAGGTGGTGATGAGCAACCTGCTCGGCAACGCCTGGAAATACACCGGCCGCCAGCCCGCGCCGGTGATCCGGGTCTATGCGGAACGCGTGGACGGCGAACTGCGCTTCTGCGTGGCGGACAACGGGGCGGGCTTCGACATGCAGCACGCCGGCCAGCTCTTCAAGCCGTTCCAGCGCCTTCACCGGCAGGAGGAGTTTCCGGGCATCGGCATCGGGCTGGCCACGGTGGAGCGCATCCTGCATCGCCACGGCGGCGTGATCCGCGTCACCGCCGCCGTCGGAGTCGGCGCCACGTTCAGCTTTTTACTTCCGGAAACAGAGCCAATGAGAAAGGAAACATCATGAACAAACCCAAAAACCTGCTGCTGGTGGAGGACGACTCCCAGGACGAACAACTGATCCTCCGCTCCCTGCGCAAGGTCAACCTGGCCAATTCCGTGGACGTGGTGCGCGACGGCCAGCAGGCCCTCGACTATCTCTTCCGTGAGGGAGAATTCGCAGGACGGCCCGGCACGGACCTGCCCGCCGTGGTCCTGCTCGACATCAACCTGCCACGCGTCAACGGCCTGGAAGTTTTGAGAAGGCTGCGTGCCGATCCGCGCACCCGGCTGGTGCCGGTGGCCATGCTGACCTCCTCCGACGAGGACCGGGACCGCGTGAAAAGCTACGAAGACGGGGCGAACAGCTTTGTCCGCAAGCCGCTCGAGTTTGCCGAGTTCGCCGAGACGGCGGCACGGCTGGGCGTTTATTGGGTGGCTGTCAACCAGCCGCCGCAGTAGGATGACGACATGAGAGAGGCGAAAAACTTCCTGGTGGTGGAGGATAATCAGGCGGATTTCCTGCTGATCCAGCGCCGCTTGAAGGAACACGGCATGACGGCCCGCTATCACCGGGTGGACCGCCTTGAAGACCTGAAGGCCGCGATCAACGCGGGGGGCTGGGATGCGGTGCTGTGCGATTATTCGGTTCCGCAGATGGACTTCCTGGATTGCTACAACCTCATCCAGACCGAGCTGCCGGATGTCCCGGTGATCCTCGTCTCGGGCGCCCTCGGCGAGGAAAAGGCGGTGGAAATGGTCGAGCTTGGGCTTTGGGGATTCGTGCTCAAGGGCAACCTGGCCCGGCTGCCCTTTGTCATCGAGCGCGGCCTGCAGGCGGCGGTGGACCGCCGGGCCAAGCGCGCGGCCGAGGCGGCGCTCCGTGCGAGCGAAGAACGCGCGCGCGCCATCACGGAATCGGCGCAGGACGCCATTTTGACGATGGACACGCAGGGGCGGGTGTCATTCTGGAACCCGGCCGCCGAACGCATATTCGGTTACACCCGCGCCGAGGCCGTCGGCCAGAAGCTGCATGACCTGATCGCGCCCGCGCGTTATCACGATGCCTTCCACGCCGCCTTCCCTGCATTTCAACAAACGGGACAGGGCGCGGTCATGGGCAGGACCGTGGATCTGGAAGCCTGTCGAAAGGATGGCCGGGAAATCTCGGTCCAGCTTTCGCTTTCCGCGATCCACATGGAAGATGGCTGGAACGCCATGGGCATCATCCGGGATGCAACGGAGCGCAAGGCCGCCGAGGCTGCGCTGCGCCAGGCGGGTGCCTACAATCGCAGCCTGATCGAGGCCAGCCTCGATCCCCTGGTGACCATCGGCCCGGACGGACGGATCACGGATGTGAACGGCGCAACGGAGGCCGCCACAGGCCGCACGCGGCGGGAACTGATCGGCACGGACTTCTCCAACTACTTCACCGACCCCGGGCAGGCCCGGGCCGGGTATCAGCAGGTGTTCAGGGACCAGTCGGTGCGGGATTACCCGCTGGAGCTGCGGCATCGCGACGGCCGGGTCATCCCGGTGCTCTACAACGCCTCGGTGTATCGCGACGAGGCGGGGCAGGTCATCGGCGTCTTTGCGGCGGCGCGCGACATCAGCGGACTCAAACAGGCGGAGGAGCACCTGCGCCTGCAGGGCGCAGCCCTCGCCGCGGCGGCGAACGAGGTCGTCATCACCGACCGATCCGGGACGATCCAGTGGGTGAACCCCGCCTTCACGCGGACCACCGGTTACACGCTCAAGGAAGCGGTCGGGCAGAATCCGAGGGTCCTCAAATCCGGGAAGCACGACCAGGCCTTCTACAAACATCTTTGGGACACCATCCTGCGCGGCGAGGTGTGGCGCGGCGAAATCACCAACCACAAGAAGGACCTGAGCCAGTTCACCGAGGAGGCCATCATCACCCCGGTGAAGGACGGGCACGGCAAGATCACGCACTTCATCGCCATCAAGCAGGACATCACGGAGAAGAAGCTGCTGGAGGCGAAGTTCCTCCGCGCGCAACGCCTCGAGGGCCTGGGCGCGCTGGCCGGCGGCGTGGCCCACGACCTCAACAACGTGCTCGCGCCCATCCTCATGTGCGCCGAGATGCTCCGCGCCAGGTCCTCCGACGAGGGGGCGGCGCGCATGCTGGAAATGATCGAAACCGGCGCCAAGCGCGGGGCGGGCATGATCCGCCAGATCCTCTCCTTCGCGCGCGGCACGTCCGGCGAGAAGATCGTGATGCATGTCGAGCATCTGCTGACGGAACTCCGCAAGATGATGGAGGAAACATTCCCGCCGGGCATCCAGTGCGTG
>JBAYGL010000111.1:0-12218 GCA_041666725.1 Limisphaerales bacterium | reverse complement strand
GCCGGCTCACGGACGCACGCTTGTCCGGCCAAGCGAACTTCGCCCCCGCGCGCAGGGAACTCCTGGCCGCCGACGCGGAGACCACCCTCACGGCCCCGCAGACGAAGTGGGGCAGCGCAGGGCAGGCGCGAGTTTCCGCTAAAATCGTGCGCGTCGATTCGAACACAAGCGCCCCGCCGGAATGGGGTTTCTGGACCAACCTCGCCCCTTGGCAGGTGGAAACGACCGTGGCGCTCGACGGCGTGCAGGTGGAGCTCAAGCCCGTCGAGGCCAGCCAGATCAACCTCAGCGCTCACTGGCGCGCGCCCAACCTCACGATCACGAACCTGCACGCGGCACTTTACGGCGGCACGCTCGACACGACGGCACGGCTCGACATCACCACGCGTGAGAGCGCCGTCTCGGGCCGGTTCGACTTCGACGTGTATCGCCTCCAGCACCTTTTCACCACCAACACACAGCGTGAACTCTCCCGCTTCACCTTCGCCGTGCCGCCCAAGGTCCGGGCCGGCGTGACAGCCAGCCTGCCGGCGTGGACGAATCGCGCGCCGGACTGGCAGGCCGTCGGCGAATCCGCCACGCTCGCCGCCCGCGTCGAGAGCGCCGACGGCTCGTATCGCGGCCTGGCCTTCCTCGAAGCCAGCACCGACGTGACCTTCACCAACGGCCTGGTGCGGCTGCCGAACCTCCGGGCCCGCCGGCCCGAGGGCGAAGCCCACCTCGCCTACACGGTCACCCCGCGCACGCGCCAGTATCACTGGGCCGGCCGCGCGAACATCTTCCCGGACGCCATCGAGCCGCTGCTGGAGCGCCCCGAGGATAAACGGATTCTGACCAACTTCACCTTCACCGTGCCGCCCGTCGTTGAGGGAGAGATATGGGGCCGCTGGCGCGCGCGGGAGGAGACCGGTTTCCGCGCCAGAGTGACGGCGACTAACTTCGTGCTGCGCGGCGAGCGGGTGGATGAATTCAGCGGCCGGGTGGGCTTCACCAACGAACTGTTCGCCATCTCGGACCTGCACGCCGCGCGAGACGGCGGCGTCCTCACCGCGCCGGATGTGCGCATCGACGCACGGCTGAAGCGGCTCTGGGTCACGAACGCGCACAGCACCGTCGATCCCTACGCCTTCACGCGCATCATCGGGCCGCAGACGGCCCGGGCGATTGCGCCGTATCAGTTCAGCAACGCGCCGACCATGCGCATCCACGGCTCGGTTCCGTTCCGGGAGATTGAAACGACCGACCTGCACTTTGACATCGCGGGCGGGCCGTTCCGCTGGTCGTTCTTCCACCTGCCGCAGGTCACCGGGACGCTGCACTGGGTGACGAACCGGCTCGTCATCACGGACCTGGACGGCTCGTTTCACGGGGGACGGCTGGCGGGCGGGCTGAACTTCGACTTCGCGCACCGGCACAGCGCGGACTTCGGCTTCAACCTCGCCTTCACCAACGCGAGCCTGCCCGGTTTTGTCACCGCCGTGAGCGGCAAGACCAACAAGCTGGAAGGCACGGTCGCCGGCTCGCTCACCGTCACGAACGCAAACACGACGAACTGGCAGAGCTGGCAGGGTTTCGGCGAGGTGCGCCTCGATGACGGCCTGCTCTGGGACATTCCCATCTTCGGGCTGTTCTCGCCCGTCCTCAACGCCATCAACAAGGACCTCGGCAGCAGCCGCGCGAAGGAGGCGAAGGGGGCCTTCATCCTGACCAACAGCGTCATCTACACGAAGAACCTGGAAATCCATTCGCCCCCGGCCCGGCTGCACTATGACGGCACGGTGAATTTCGCGGGCGAGGTGAACGCGGTGGTGGATGCGGAAATGTTCCGGGACACCTTCGTCCTCGGCCCGTTGCTGAGCTTCCTCACCTCGCCGATGACCAAGGTGTTCGAATACAAGGTGACCGGCTCGCTCGCGAATCCGCGCAGCGAACCCCGCTTCATCCCGAAGTTTCTCCTGCTGCCGCTGCGCCCCTTCCAGACCATCCGCGAATTCCTCACGCCGGACAAACCGGCCACCCCGGAAAAGAAATAGCGGCGAACGCGTGTTCGCCGCCGGTGGAGAGCAAGTCCGCAGTGGAGCCTTACCGGCGCGTGCGGCGCTTGACGTTGAGCTGCGTCATCGAGTGGAGCAGCGCGGCCTGGACGGTGGCCGTCTCCTCGTCGGTGAGCTTCTCGGCGAGACGGTCCTCTGCTTTCTTGCGGGCTTGCTCGGCCTTTGCCTCGTCAATGTCGTCGGCCCTGATCGCCATGTCCGTGAGGATGGCCACACGGTCGCCGGTGATTTCAACGAAGCCCTCGCCGACCGCGAGATGGTGATCCTGGCCGCCCTTGCGCACGACGATCTCGCCGTGGGCGATCTGCGTCATGAGGGGGACGTGCATGGGGTAGATGCCCATCTCACCCTCGACGCCGGGCAGCGTGACCATGTCCACGTCCTCGGAGTAGATCTTCGCCTCCGGGGTGACGATTTCGAGTTTGAGTGTCGCGGCCATGGAAGGTTGAGAGTTGTCTGAGTTGAGAGTTGAGAGTCGCGTTTGGCGGGAGTGAGATTTCTCTCAACTCTCAACCTTCATCACTCAACTATTCTTTGATCTCGTCGATGCCACCCTTCATGTAGAAGTCGTTCTCGCCGACGGCGTCGTGCTTGCCTTCGAGGATTTCCTTGAAGGCGCGGACGGTCTCGGCCACCGGCACCTGCTTGCCCTCGCGACCGGTGAAGACCTGCGCCACCGTGAACGGCTGGCTGAGGAACTTCTGAATCTTGCGGGCGCGGAACACGGCGGTCTTGTCCTCGGGGCTCAACTCGTCCATGCCGAGAATCGCGATGATGTCCTGCAGATCCTTGTAGCGCTGGAGCACCTTCTGGACGCCACGGGCGACGTCGTAGTGTTCCTGGCCGACGATGTCAGGCGTGAGCGCGCGGGAGTTCGAGGCGAGCGGGTCCACGGCGGGGAAGATGCCGAGTTCCGCGATGGAACGCTCGAGCACGATGGTCGCATCCAGGTGCGCGAAGGTCGTCGCGGGCGCGGGGTCGGTCAAGTCGTCGGCAGGCACGTAAACGGCCTGGAAGGACGTGATGGAACCCTTCTTCGTCGAGGTGATGCGTTCCTGGAGGTTGCCCATCTCGGCGGCCAGCGTGGGCTGGTAACCGACGGCGCTCGGCGTGCGGCCGAGGAGCGCGGACACTTCGGAACCGGCCTGTGAGAAGCGGAAGATGTTGTCCACGAAGAGGAGCACGTCCTGGTTGTGCTCGTCGCGGAAGTATTCCGTCACGGCGAGCGCGGAGAGCGCCACACGGAGACGCGCGCCGGGCGGCTCGTTCATCTGGCCGTAAACCAGGCCGATCTTGGAGCCTTCGTCGAGGACGGGCAGGCCGTTCTCGCCGATGAGCGGATGGCCCTTGGCGTCCTTCTTCGTCTTGATGACGTTGGCCTCGATCATCTCGTTGTAGAGGTCGTTGCCTTCGCGGGTGCGCTCGCCGACGCCCGCGAACATCGAGACGCCGCCGTGCAGCTTCGCGATGTTGTTGATCAGCTCCATGATGACGACGGTCTTGCCGACGCCGGCACCGCCGAACGCGCCGACCTTGCCGCCCTTGAGGAACGGGCAGATGAGGTCAATGACCTTGATGCCGGTGGTGAGCACCTGCGGGCTGGTGGACTGGTCCACGAGCGGCGGGGCGGAGCGGTGGATGGAATTGTATTTGTCCGCCTTCACCGGGCCCTGCTCGTCCACGGCATCGCCCGTGACGTTGAAGACGCGGCCCATGACGGCGTTGCCGACGGGCATCGAGATGGGCGCGCCCGTGTCGGTGATGATCATGCCGCGCTTGAGCCCTTCGGTGGTGCTCATGGCAACGGCGCGGACCCACTTGCCGCCGAGGTGCTGCTGCACCTCGAGCGTCAGCTTGGTCTTGCCCATGCCGGGGAGGTCGTATTCCACGGTCAGCGCGTTGTAGATGGCGGGGAGGTGGTCCGTGAACTCAATGTCCAGGACCGGTCCGATGATTTGAACGATTTTGCCGGTGTTCATCGTGGTAAATTAGTTGCCCATCGCCATCTGGGCGGTGGTGATTTCCAAAAGTTCTTTCGTGATGTTGGCCTGACGCAGCTTGTTGTATTCGAGCGTCAGGTCCTTGATGATCTGCTTGGCGTTGTCGGTCGCGTTCTTCATGGCGACCATGCGCGCGGACTGCTCGGAGGCCTTCGCCTCCTGCAAAAACTGGAAGACCTGATAGTTCAGGTAGTGCGGCAGCAGGTTGCCGAGCACCGTGGCGGCCACGGGCTCGAAGAGATATTCGGGGCCGCCCTGCTCATGCTCCCTGCCCCGGGCGCTCTCAACGACCCCGGCCACGGACACCTGACGCTTGGGATTCGTGCTGAGATTGAAAGCCGGCTCCGAAAGCGCGGGGCCATCGACACCGGCCTCAAGCGCCTTGATTTCTCCGAGCGGGAGAAGCTGCCGCGACTCCGGCTTTTGCAGGAGGGTGTTGATGAAATTGGTGTAAAGCACGTCCACCGCGTCCACCTTGCCGCTGAGGAAAAGTTCCTGGGCGAACTTCGAAATCGCGCGGGCCTCGCCGAACTGCGGCGTGTCCTTGTAGCTGAACTCCGCCGCCAGGTCGCGCTTGAGCCGGGCCGCCCATTGCGCGCCCTTCTTGCCGGCGCAGACGAAGACGGTCGTGTCCTTGTCCCACTTCGCCGCCTCGCGAAGGAGGTTCGTGTTCAGCGCGCCGCAAAGCCCCTTGTCCGTGGTGATGAGGATGAGGGCGCGCTTCTTGACGGCCCGTTTCTCCATCAGCGGATGGCTGAAATCGCCCGCGCCCGCCGTGGCCGCCGCGAGCACCTCGTTCATCAACGTGGCGTAAGGCCGGCCCGCCAGCGCGGCCTGCTGCGCGCGGCGCATCTTGGCCGACGCGACCATCTGCATCGCCTTGGTGATCTGGGCGGTGTTCTTGACCGACTTGATGCGCCGGCGGATGTCGCGTGTGCTGGGCATGGTGGGCTAAGACTGTTGGTCGCGGATTCAGCGGAAGCTCTGCTTGAACTCCGTCACCGCCGCCTTCAAGTCGGCGCCGAGCGCGTCGTTGATGGCCATTTCCTTCCGGAGGCGCAGGAGCAGCGGCTCTTTGCGCGTGTTGAGGAAGTCGGTGAGCTTGTTCTGGAAGTCCTTCACCTTCTCCACGGGCACGTCGTCGAGCATGTTGTTCTGCATCGCGTAGAGCACGGCGGACTGAATTTCGACGGGCAGAGGATTGTATTGGTTCTGCTTGAACAGCTCGACGATGCGCTTGCCACGCTCGAGCGTGGCCTGCGTCTTGGCGTCGAGGTCGGAGCCGAACTGCGCGAAAGCGGCGAGTTCGCGATACTGCGCCAGCTCCAGCTTGATCTTGCCGGCGACCTGCTTCATCGCCTTGATCTGCGCGGCCGAACCGACGCGCGACACGGAGAGACCGACCGAGATGGCCGGGCGGATGCCCTGGTAGAACAGGTCGGTCTCCAGGTAAATCTGACCGTCCGTGATGGAAATCACGTTCGTCGGGATGTAGGCGGACACGTCGCCGGCCTGCGTCTCGATGATGGGCAGCGCGGTGAGCGAGCCGCCGCCGCTGCGTTCATTGACGCGCGCGGAGCGTTCGAGCAGGCGGCTGTGCAGGTAGAACACGTCGCCGGGATACGCCTCGCGGCCCGAGGGACGCTTCAGCACGAGGGAAACCTGGCGGTAGGCGACGGCCTGCTTGGAGAGGTCATCGTAAATGATGAGCGCATCCATGCCGTTGTCCATGAACCACTCGCCCATGGCCGCACCGGAGAACGGCGCGAGATACTGGGCGGCGGCGGGGGCGTCCGCGCCCGCCGCAACGATGATCGTGTCTTCGAGCGCACCGGCCTTGTCGAGTTCGGCGATGACGCGGGCGATGTTCGACTGCTTCTGGCCGACGGCGACGTAGATGCTGTAAACCGGGCGGAAGCCCGGGTCGCCGGAGGCGCGGCCCACCTTGTTGATGCGCGACTGGTTGATCATCGCATCCACGCCGATGGTGGTCTTGCCCGTCGAGCGGTCGCCGATGATGAGTTCGCGCTGGCCGCGGCCGATGGGGATCATCGCGTCAATGGCCATGATGCCGGTCTGGAGCGGCTGGCTGACGGATTTGCGCTTCACGATGCCGGGCGCGATTTTCTCGACCGGGTAAAACGTGGTGGCGGTGATGGGGCCCTTGCCGTCCACAGGGCGGCCGAGCGTGTCCACGACGCGGCCCAGCAGGCCCTTGCCCACGGGGACGGACAGCAGCTTGCCGGTGGTCTTGACCTCGGAGCCTTCGCGGATGTCGAGGTAATCGCCGAGCACGACGACACCGACCTCGGTCTCTTCGAGGTTCAGCGCGATGCCGATGACGCCGCCGCCAAAGTCGAGCATCTCGTTGAGCATCGCGTCGGTGAGGCCTTCAACCTTGGCCACGCCGTCGGAAATCTCGCGCACGGTGCCGACGTTCTGCCGGGAGACGGAGGTCTTGAGGCCCGAAATCTGGGCTTCGATGTCTTGCAGGATGGAGCTCATAGCAATTCGTTAGGTCGAAAAATCAAATCGTGTCGTTCAGGGCCGCGAGGCGTCCGGCCACGCTGCCGTCGTAAATGTCGCTGCCGGCCTTGATCTTCACGCCGCCGATCAGCGCCGGGTTGACCCAGAAAGTCACGTTCATGCCCGGTCCGTATTTCTGCGCCAGCGCGGTCTTGATGTTTTCCATCTGCGCGGGCGTGGACTCGACGGCGTTCTCGACGCGCGCCGAGCGGCGGTCGAGGTCCAGCTTCACCAACCGCTGGAGGTGCGTCAGCGTGCCGACGTAACCGCGCGGCTTCTGCGCGATGACGGCGGTCACGGTCTGGCGAACCTTGTCCTCGTTCAGGATGCCACTGACACAGCAGGCGTTGAACAACGTCTTGCCGTCGCGGCGGGCTTGTTTGCTGACTTTCATCGGCGAGGGCGGAGAGTATCAACTACGCGGCAAGCTGGCGAACCGCATCGTCCGCGAGGCGGCCCTTCTGGTCGGCGGAGAGAATGTCGCCGGTCGCACGGCTGGCGGCGGCCACCACGAGGCGGCCGAATTCCTGGCGCAACTCGCCCTTCATGCGGACCAGCTCGGCCTCGCTGGCCTGCTTGGCCTTGGCGATGATGGTCGCGGCGTCGGCAATCGCCTTCTGGCGCTCGACCTCGGAAATCTTGGCGGCGGCCGCACGAGCCTCCTCGATGATCTTCTGGGCCTGCTGGCCGGCCTGACCGATCAGCTCCTGCGCCTTGACCTGCGCGTTGGCGAGTTCCTTGCGGGTCTTCTCGGCGTTCTCAAGGCTTTCGGAAATCTGGGCCTTGCGCTTGTCGAGCATCGTCAGCAGCGGGGCGTAGGCAAACTTCTTGAGCACCAGCGCCAGGATGACGAAGAGGACGACCTGCGAGAAAAACAGTTGAGGATGCCAGCCAAAGGTGTCGCCCACTGCTTTGAGCGGGTTGTCGCCGGCGGCCAGGATGACGGGGAGGTTCATGTGCGGTTCGCTTTGAAAGGGATGCCGGGCGCGGGTTGCCCCGCGCCCGGACAAGCATTACTTGGCCAGGAAGATCGCGAAGAACACGACACCTTCCGCCAGAGCGGCGAAGATGATCGCGTTGTTACGGATCTGGTCCGCGGCACCGGGGTTGCGCCCGGTGGCCTCGGCAGCCTTCAAACCGATAATACCCACGCCGATGGCCGAGCCAAGGGCCGCCATACCGACGTGCAGGTTACCGGACATTTCTGCCAACATGGGCATCATAACTATTGCCTTTCGTTTTTCTCCAGCCGCCCCGGCAGACTTGCCACCGTCTGACGGCTGAAATTCTCAGTGGTGGTCGTGGGCATGCTCTTCATGCCCATGTGCGCTGCACATCAGGGAGGTGAACACCGCTGTCAGCAGCGTGAACACCAGCGCCTGCACGATCCCGACCAACAGTTCCAAAAAGTAAAACGGCAGCGGGATGATCCAGCCCAGCCAGGGCACGATGGTCATCATGGACTCCAGGATGTTCTCGCCCGCGAACACGTTGCCGAAGAGACGGAAGCTGAGGGACACCGGGCGGAAGGCAATGGAAATCACCTCAATAACGCCGACGAAGAAGAAGACGGCGATCATGAACACGCCCATGAAACCCTTGTTGCCGCCGCCGCCCGCCGCAAAGATGTGCTTCAGGAAGCCGCCCACGCCCAACGCCGAGATGCTCCAGTAAAACCAGAGAACGGTGAACAACACGGCCATCGCCGAGGTGGTGTTGAGATCGGCATTGCCGCCACGGAGGATCGGTTCCCCCCCGTAAGTCAGGGTGCCGACACCCGGGATCAACCCGGCCCAGTTGGTGAAGAGGATGAAGAAGAACAGCGAACCAAAGAACCAGAAGGTGCGCTTGCCCATGTCCGGACCGAGCAGCGTGCAAATGAAACCATGCATCCCGTCCACAAGCCACTCGACGAAGTTCTGCACCCCGCCCGGAACGGACTCCACATTGCGCGAAGCCATCTGCGCCACGACCACCATGACCAGCGCGACCAAAATGGTCACGATCATGGAATTCGTAACCATCAAGGGCCCAATGTGAAAACGAACCGCTGCCGGAGGCAGCCCGTGATGTTCAGCCTGCCCGTGCGCATCCTTGACGGTGTGCTCCACCGCTTTGGCAGCCGGTGCGTGAGCCGCTTCCGCCGCCCACGCAGAAAGCGGAACGATGGCGAACAGCCACGCCGCCAAGATTGATTTCAATACGCTTTTCACTCTTCGAAAATTACCGTGCGCAGCGACACTTCCCGTCCTGCAACGTCAAAACGGGCCGCAGACTGCCGCGCTGTGAAATCTTTCACAAGGGGTTTTTTTTGGACCGGCCAACTTGAAGTTCCCTGTATTGTCTGAAAGACAAATGCTAATGACGGCCCGCCTGTCCCACGGTCCGCGACAGGCGCAACTTGAAGCTTCCCTTTCCATGGCAGCCCGTGTTTATTGCAACCCCAGAATGCCGCCCGCAGCCTCCCCATCACGCCCCAGCCAGAGTGCCGAGGATTACCTGGAGCGCATTCAGGAACTGATGGAGGGCAAGGGCTACGCGCGCGTCGTCGACATCGCCTCCTCCCTCAAGGTCAAGCAGGCCAGCGTCACCAGCATGGTGCAGAAGCTCGCCGAGCAGGGCTACCTGAACTATGAGAAGTATCGCGGCCTGATCCTCACCGACAAGGGCCGTGCCGTCGCCCACCGCATCCAGCAGCGCCACGCCACGCTCTCACGTTTCTTCTCGTTGTTCGGCCTGGATGCCGCGACGCAGCAGGCGGACATCGAGGGCATCGAGCACCATCTCAGCCCCGAAACGGTGACATGCCTCGCGGACCTCGCGGAATTCTTCGAGCAAAATCCGGCCGTGCTCGATCAGTTCACCAAGTCACGCGCCAGATACAGACGTGGCTGAAACACAGCGCCCCATGGCCGACAACTGGAGCCGTCTCCTTTCTCTCGCGCAGGAAGAGGTCCGCGCCACGCTGGATGAACTGCCGCCGGAACTCCGCGCCCGGGCGCTGCCCCTGCCAGTGGTCTATGAACGCGTGCCCGGCGGCGAACTGCTGGCGGACGGCATCGAACCGGACACACTGGGGTTGTTCGTGGGCGAGGCCTTTCCCGATGGCGAAGGCGGCCCCTCGCCGCTGCCGCCGCAAATCATCCTGTTTCTGGAGAACCTCCGGGACTTTGCAGAGGGCGACGAGGAAGTTTATCTCGACGAAGTTCACATCACCTACATCCACGAACTCGGCCACTACCTTGGCTTGAACGAAGAGGAGCTGGAGGAGCGCGGGCTGCTGTGAGCCGGAACTAGCAACCCCCCGCGTTCACGGCAGGGAAACACACCGTAGCAACGAAACCCACAGTCGTGACAGCGAGCCGCAATTCTGGAATTTTCAGCGACGAAATGAGCCGCCTGATGCGTCGTGTTGTCTGCCTGTTGTTGCTGGTTGTCCTCCCCTGCTCCGCGCGAGCCGCCGGGCGCACACCCAACATCATCCTCATCCTCGCCGACGACCTCGGCTACGCAGACCTCGGCTGCTTCGGGGCAAGGGACATTCGCACGCCGCATCTCGACCGGCTCGCACGGCAGGGAACGCGTTTCACCCATTTCTACGTCGCGCAGCCGGTCTGCACGGCGAGCCGGGCTGCGCTGATGAGCGGCAGCTATCCGAACCGCGTCGGCATGGCCGGCGCTCTCAACCACACCAGCCGGACCGGCATCCATCCCG
Organism: Limisphaerales bacterium; assembly: GCA_041666725.1. Lineage (GTDB taxonomy): Bacteria > Verrucomicrobiota > Verrucomicrobiia > Limisphaerales > SXTU01 > SXTU01. The sequence continues at coordinate 1,923 of JBAYGL010000111.1, read as the reverse complement.
ACGAATGGCTGATGCCGGAGATGCTCAAGGCGCGCGGCTACGCCACGATCTGCATCGGCAAGTGGCATCTCGGGACACTCGCGAAATTCAACCCGCTGCGGAACGGCTTCGACGAATGGTTCGGCACGCCCTACTCGAACGACAACTCGAAGCATCATCCCGTGCTCGCCGCCGAGATGCCGCCGTTTCCACTGCACGAAGGCGGCAAGGTCATCGAGCTGGACCCCGACCAGGGCCAGTTCACCCGCCGCTTCACCGAGCGGGCCGTTTCGTTCATCGAGCGCAACGCGGCGCAGCCGTTCTTTCTCTACCTGCCGCACGTCATGCCGCACGTGCCCATTTTCGCGTCCGAAAAATTCAAGGGCCGTTCGCAGCACGGGCTCTACGGCGATGTCGTCGAGGAACTGGACTGGTCCGTCGGCGAAATCCTCTCCGCGCTCGACCGCTTGAAACTCGCCGGGGACACGCTGGTGATTTTCTTTTCCGACAACGGCCCGTGGCTGAGCTACGGCGAGCACGCCGGCTCGGCGAAGCCGCTTCGCGAAGGCAAGCTCACGGCCTTCGATGGCGGCACGCGTTCCCCGCTCATCGTGCGCTGGCCGGGCAAGGTCCCGGCGGACCGTGTGAACGACGAGCCGTTCATGGCCATTGACTGGCTGCCCACGCTCACCGAGCTGGTCGGGGGCCGGAAGCCTTCGCTCAAGATTGACGGCCTGAGCGTGAAACCGCTGCTGCTCGGCACACAGGGCGCGAGGACGCCGCACGAGGCGCTCTTTTTCTACGCCGGTGATGAACTGCACGCGGTCCGCAGCGGCGATTGGAAACTGCACTTCACCCATCCCTATCTGGCCGCCGCGGGCGAGCCCGGCCGGGGCGGCAAGCCGTCGAACTGGGGCAAGACCACCCCGCGCTCGATCAAGGACTCCAGCATCGCCGCCATTGCGAGCCGCCACGGCCAGCGCGTCGAGCGCCTCGAACTTTCGCTGTTCAATCTCCGCACCGATCCCGGCGAAACGAACAATGTCGCGGCGCAGCATCCCGACCTCGTCGCGCGGCTGTCAAAGCTCGCCGGGCCGGTGCGCGCCGATTTGGGCGATTCGCTCACGGGCGCCAAGGGCGCCGGCTGCCGCGCAGCGGGGATTGAACCGCCAGCTTCAGCTTCCAGATGAAAATTCAAAACCTGATCACACTGCGTATGCGCTCCCTCCACTTCGTCCTCACCGCTCTGCTCCTGCTCGTCGCATCCGCCCGCGCCGCGCAGACCCGGCCCAACGTCATCATCTTCCTCGTGGACGACATGGGCGTGATGGACACGTCGCTGCCGTTCCTGACGGACGCCGCCGGAAAACCGAAGCGCTACCCGCTCAACGACCATTACCGCACGCCGAACATGGAGCGGCTCGCCGGACGCGGGATTCGCTTCAACAACTTCTGCGCGATGAGCGTGTGTTCGCCGACCCGCATCTCCATCATGACCGGGCAGAACGCCGCACGGCATCGCACGACGAACTGGATCAACCCCGACAAGGACAACGCCGGCCCCGACGGCCCGCCGGATTGGAACTGGCGCGGCTTGAAGAAGACCGACGTCACGCTGCCCCGCCTCATGCAGGCGAACGGCTACCGCACCATTCACGTCGGCAAGGGCCACTTCGGCCCGCGCGAGTTCGAAGGCGCAAACCCGCAGAACATTGGCTTCGACATCAACGTGGCCGGAGCCTCCATCGGCGCGCCGGGCAGCTATTACGGCAAACAGAATTTCGGCAACGCGGTGGATGGCAAGGCCGCGAAAATGAAGGCCGGCAGCGGCGTGCCGGGCCTGGAGAAGCATCACGGTCAGGACATCTTCCTCACCGAGGCGCTCACGCTCGAAGCCAGCGCGCACGTGGCCGACGCGGTGAAGGCGGACAAGCCCTTCTTCCT
>JBAYGL010000110.1:0-12339 GCA_041666725.1 Limisphaerales bacterium | reverse complement strand
GCATCCCGCATCTCCTGCCCGGGGCGCTGGCGCTCGCCGCGGCGGCGGGCTTCATCAACACGCTCTCTCTCGGCTTCTTCCACACGCCGGTCAGCCACATGACGGGTGCCGTGTCGCACCTCGGACTGGATGTGGTGGGCGGGAAAACGGCCGACGCGGTCACTTCGGCGGGCATCATCATCGGATACATCGCCGGGGCCATGCTCGCGGGCATGGTGGTGGGGGCATGGAAGCTGATCCCGAGCCGGCGTTATGGCGTCACCATGATGATCGAAGGCGGGCTGCTCGGCCTGGCAAGTTATCTCCTGCTGCATCAACACCGGCTGGCGCTGCCGGCGGTGTCCATGGCGTGCGGCCTCCAAAACGCGATGACCAGCAGCTATTGCGGCCTGATGATCCGCACGACCCATGTGACCGGCCTGGTCACGGACATCGGCGTGATGCTCGGCCACTGGGTGCGGCACCGGCAGATCGACCGGTGGAAGCTCAGCTTTCTCGCGGCCACATTCCTCGCGTTCGGCGGCGGCGGCGTCCTGGGCGCGCTGGCCGACGTGTGGTTTGGCCCGTCGAGTCTCGCGGTGGTGGGCTGCGTGTGCGTGCTGGCCGGCGGGCTCTACTGGTTCGCCACGCATCGCGGCGTGGTGGACGTGATGCTGGACGCCATGCCGCAGCCTCCGCGCACGGGAAGTTTTCCGAACGACTGATACCATTTCGGGATGGAAGTCGGTGGAATCGGAGGCGGACCACGACGCGCCTTGCCTCCCTCTCCCTTCATCGGATGAGGGGAGAGGGCCGGGGTGAGGGGTCGCGTGCGTCGGCGTTGGTGGCCACACCCCTCATCCGGCCTGCGGCCACCTTCTCCCCTCCTCCGAGGAAGGGAGAAGGCACGCGGCGTGAGGTTCAGTTCGCATTCCACCGACTTGCACTGGGAATTGGTTGAGGCTGCATCCTCCGCGCTTCTCAGCGCCACCAGTGCGTGAACAGCGGCGCGAGCACGAGGCTGGGCAGGTAATTCGCCAGCGGGACCTTGCGCAGGTCGAGAATCACGACCGCAATGCACATCACGACCAGGCCGCCGGTCACACGGACGGAGTTCAGCAGCGCGTCGTCGTGGAGATGGTTGGCCAGCCCGTTGGCGGCGAGGGTGATGGTGCCCTGATACGCGAGCACCGGCAGTGCCGCCAGCAGGACGCCGGGGCCGAACGTCGCCGCAAAACCCATCGCCGCGAGACCGTCCAGCACGGCCTTGATGGCGAGGATGCGGAAGTTGCCGCGTGTGCCGTCCTCGATCGCGCCGAGGATGGCCATCGGTCCCACGCAGAAGAGCAGCGTGCAGGTGACGAAGCCCTCGCTGAAACGGTTGGCGTCCGCCGGGCTGGCGGCGGCGATGCGCTCCTTTGCGTATTGGCCGAGGCGGTTCATCCCGTCCTGCAACCGCAGCAGCGCGCCCAGCACGTTGCCCAGGACGAGCGCGAGCATCGCGATGCCAAGCTGCTTGACCACCGCGCCGAACGGGCCGCCGATGCCAGCCCAGATCATGCTCATGCCGGCGTAGATGGTGAACGCGGCCAGACCCAGCTTGATGCGGGTCTGCGCGGGCAGGGAGAATTGCCGCGACGCCTTCAGCCCGAGGAAGCCGCCGAGGAGAATCGCCGCGCTGTTGATGAGCGTGCCGGTCACGCAGCGGACTGAACCACGCCCCCGCCACTCCGGGAAGAGCAAAGCACGCCGGACACGCCCTCCGAAAACCGCCTGTCAGGCCGGGCGATCCGCTGCTTGCCAAGCCCGGCGAAAACAGCGCAAAGTCGCCCCGGATGCACCCCGTCAAAACCAACCTGGCCGTGACAGATGCAATCTCCGTTTGGCCGGATTTCTGTTAGTCCACTCGACACAATGCGCGCTGTGTTCCACATCCTCCTTGTTTCGGTCGCGGTTGGCTGCACACCGAAGTCGAGCACGAGCACGCAGGTTGTGCAGACCACGAATGCTGTTGTCATTCTCGACGAGGCCAGAGCCATCGCAATTGCCCGGCAAGCAGTCAGCACCAACGACACATGGGTTGCCAGAGCGACGTTTGAAGCAAGGCGCGACGGTTCAGGTTGGTCGGTGTCGGTCGAGCGCTGGCCACAGGAGATTGGCGGTCATCGGCTCGTGAAGATTGATCCGAATGGAAAAGTTACAGCGTATTATCGTGGCAGGTGAGGCCACTTCGCACGTTTATGGACCAGACAACACGTTACCGACTGGCGCGAGTCTCGTATTGGTCGTTGTTCATCATCGCACCTGCTGTTGCGCTGTTCTTCATTCTCGAAGCTTCCAGTTCGAGCGCGGGAGTTTGTTTCGGAGTCGGGGTAGTCTTGGCCTTCATCGGCGAACACGGTTTTCGGCCTTGGAAGCGGCTGTGGAAAGTTGAGATCTGATTGATTATGATAGCGAGCTCGCTGTGTATGACGATGACGTGGCTTAGCCATGCGCTACCCCGGAGATCGGGTCATCAAAAATGATTCCCATGGAAATGGCTTGCGCCGACGGGGCGAACCCCTATCTTCGCGCAACTTGATCGCGGGGTGGAGCAGCCCGGTAGCTCGTCAGGCTCATAACCTGAAGGTCCTAGGTTCAAATCCTAGCCCCGCAACCAACTTTGAAAACCCCCGGGAAACCGGGGGTTTTTGTTTTTCCATTTCCAACCGCATCCCGCCCGCAAGTCGCGCCCCTGCCGCCCGTTTTTGGGGCTGTCTTTTCCGTTCTCCAACAGGGCTCGCACGCCCTCCAGCGCGGTCTTCACAGGCTGTGTGAAACCTCCACCACCGCACGGGAAGCATTGCGGAGCGCCGATCTCCGATCCGGCGCGTTTCCGGGCGCGTTTCAATACCCGCCGGGTCGGAGACCGGCGCTCCGGGGGGCAAGATGCGCCCGTCAGCCAGATGGCTGGAGTTTTCACACAACCTGTTCAGGCAGCAGCAGGATGGGATTCAAAGGAATTCCCGAGCCGGCAACGCGAACGAACCAAACGGTGCAGTCCTCAGCAAACGCCGGCAGGGACGGGAACCCACAGGCAGCCGGACGTTCCTGCGGCGTGAACGCCGCGCGTTTCAACCGCATCGTCCCGGATCAGGGTGAGGCAAGCTGGCGGTTATGCATGCTGCGAACCGCATGGTAGTTGTGGCAGGTGGAGCAGTTCTGCGAGACGCCGCCGGCGGGACTGTGACATTCGGTGCAGCTCTGCTTCGTGGGAAGAAGGATGTCCCCGGTGCGGCTGCTGAACTGCGCGGCGTGACACTGGGTGCAGCCGACAATGGTGTGCTTGGTGTGGTCAAACTCGCCGCGAATGAGCCAGTGATCGGGCGTCTCCGGCCGCGTGACAAGGGGCAGGCCATCCGCCCCGCCGGCCTTCACCTCATGGCAGTAGGCACAGCCCGCAAAACGCGCGCGCGGCGAAACCTTTCCCGCATCCGCACCCACGGCGAGCTGCCGGGAAGGATCGCTGGCGAAGAAGACCTGCTGCTCCAGATTTTCGCCGTTGAAGGCGCGCTCGCGCAGCTGGCCCATTTTCCGCGCAACAAACTTTTCAGTCTCGGCCCGGGCCGTCACCCCGGAACGGCGGGCAAGGTCGGCGTATTGGGTCGGCAGGCTGCGGAGGTAGGCGCGCACGCCGGCGGGATCTCCGTGCGGCAGGCGCATCTCCGGACTGCGCGCGTCGAACTGAAGCGCGTGGCAGGCCTGGCAGTTCTTCGCATACGTGACGGGCTGGAAGTGGGCGCCGGCGGCGGCGGGCTGATGACAGTCGGCGCAGGCCAGCGGATGACCGTCGCGCAGGACAAGGCCGGAGAGGTGGACCGCGTGGTTGAAGTTCAGCGAGTTGGTGTCCTTGAGATGCTGGGAGTGAACCTGGAAGTCGGGATGATCGCCGGCAAAACTCTGGAAGACCATCGTGTAGCCCTGCTCCGGCCGCGGCGACTGGAAGAGCCGGCGGCCCTCGGCCCGCCGGAAGTCGAACGCGGAAGGCGGCAGCGACTCGCCCTGCTTGCGGGAGGCCTCCATCACCGCCGCGTTCCCGTGGCAGGAAAGGCATTCCCCGTCCTTCGGTGCGGGCATCCGTCCCTGGCCCTGGTGCTCACGATGGCAGGCGGAGCACGAGTGGTCGCGCGTGACGTTGGGCTGATGGAAGCGGTGGCCCGGGTGGCAGGCCAGGCAGCTGCGGTCAATCTCCGTCATGCCGCCGGCGGTGATGGTGTGCAGGCGGTGCGGCTCCAGCGGGCCGGGATCGGCGCGAAACGCGGCGCGCATCCACTCGCGCAGGTCACCATGCGCGGCGGTGTGGCAGGCCCCGCAGCCATCGTGCCCGGGCCACGCGTGCCTCATCTGCGAAAAGACCACCCCGTGGTGTTGCGCGGAAACCGGCCCGGCCGAGATGAACCGCCACTGCCATGGACCGAAGAACCCGACGAGCAGCACCGCCACCGTGGCGGCAACGACGGTGACGCACAGCCGTCCACGCTGGCCTCGCAGGGTGCGGCGCGGCTGGCATTTCGGGATCGAGCACGCGCAACCCCCGTCGGGCAGCGGCCCGTCCGTGCAGGGGCCGCCGTGTTCCTTCGGACGCGTGCAGCGCCACCGGCCCTTTTCCTCGCCCGGCAGCTTCTCCATCACGGGCCGGCACTCGCCGGTGGCGCGGCACTCGCCGGAGGGCGAGGGGCCGATGCGGCAGGGGCACCCTTCACACATCCTGCCGCACTCCCAGTTCAGGTTTGGCCGCTCGTAGCGGCTGTGATCGAAATCAGGGGATGGCAGCTGGTCCTTCAAGACAATGATGAATTATGAATGATGAATCATGAATGCGCGACGGTGGCTCGGCGCGCGGCGACGCGCCTGGCCTCCGTTCATACTTCCTGGTTCATCATTCATCGTTTCAGTTAGCGCGCTCCGGCGGAGAAGCCATAGACCAGCACGATGTGCGCGATGGCCCAAAGCATCAGGCTGTAGGTGACGGGGATGTGGACGAAAAGCCAGAGGCGCAGCGTGAGCTGGAGCGCGTGCTGGTAATCAAGGCCGTCCTTCTGCCGCACGAGTGCGACGAGATCCTGGAGGGTCAGGCGCTCCCGCTCGTTGAGGAAGCGGTTCAGGTCGCCGAGGTCATGGAGCAGCGCGTTGAGCGGCAGGCGGTTCTCGAAGAGATGGGAGAGGAAGTTCCGGGGTCCGGCGAAAAAACCGTGCAGACGACGCGCGTAAAACTCCGCGATGGTCGCGGATTTCGCCTCGGCGACGGAATTCAGCGCGAGGGCCTCCGCGCGTTCACGGAGCTGGCGGCGCACGACGGGAATGCGCTCGAAGGGCACCTCGCCGCCGCGCGCGGTGAGGCGCTTGGGCCAGGCGCGCGAAATGATGATGCCGGCCACACCGCTGGCCATGACGACGACATACAGCAGCGTGAGGACGACCTCGAACCAGCCCACGGGCCAGCGGCCCCGGACGTGCAGCAGGAAGAGCACCCCGGTGAACATCCCGGCGTAGAGGTGAAATTCCAGCCAGACCTCCGACCGGCCCAGCGGCAGGTAGGGGATTTTCTTGAACCAGTTGTAGCCCGTGAGCAGCACCATCACGCTGAAAAGCAGCCAGCCGCTCAAATAGGCCGAACGCGTCGTCGCGCCGGCCCAGACGACATAGACGGACGCAACCGCGGCGCTGGCCGCAACCAGCAGGCTGCTCCACAGCAAACGGCGGCGAAGAAATCCTCTCATCGGTGAAGCCAGCGCGCGAAGGCGTCGAGATTGTTCATGTCCATGCGGCGGAGCGCCCCGTGCGGGCACGAGCGTTCGCAGGCCGGCCCGCCAAGCTGGTCGGAGCAAAGGTCGCACTTGGTCGCCTTGGCGATGGGGCGCATGTCCTTGTCCACCATGAAGGCCCCGTCCTCCCCGCGGATTTCCACCATGCGGATGGCCTCGTAGGGACAGTTGTTCGAGCAGATGCTGCACCCGATGCAGGTGGCCTGGTTGACGACAACCTCGCCGCCGCTCTGACCCCGGTGGATCGCGCCGGTCGGGCAGCCGATGAGGCACACCGGGTCGGCGCAGTGCATGCAGGAGTTGGCGACCATGATGCGTCCGCTGGTGTGGCCGTGGCGGAGGAAGCGGGGGTTGCCCTCGTTGGTCGCGGCGCAGGCGCGGACGCAGTCGTCGCAGCGCGTGCAGCGTTCCAGATCGATCACCATCGTGGAGGTGCCGTTGAAGAACCGGTTCTCCGTCAGGAACTCCATCAGTTCCGGGCCGATCTTCGCGCCTGCATCCAGCCTGCGCCCGGTGCTGGACAGCGTGGTGCCGGCCAGCTCCTCCGGCGTGAACAGCTCGGGAAGCCCGGCCTTGGGCACCGTGGGGAGAACCACTTCCTCCATCACGAGCGTGGGCACGACAAGGACGTGCGTGTAGCCAATGACGCGCAGCGTGTGCTGGAACGGGACGGAGTCCTTGTTGACCCAGTTGTGCGTGATCTCACGCAGGCCGAACTCGCAGCCCGCGCTGAGATAATTCAACGTCCGGTGGCCGTGGCCAAACTTCTGGCTCAGGCGCGCAAAGCCGGAACGGATCAGGACCACGCCGTTCGGGTAGTCGCCCTCCTGCGCGATGATGGTCTCCTTCTCGGGCGAGTGCCCGCCCTCCTTCGCCAGACGCTTGTAGTCTCCGGACCAGTCGTAGTCGCCATAGGTGCCGAACTGGGTCTGCTCGATCACGCGCCTGAGCTGCTCATCGTTGAGCCGCTGGAAAACGGGGATCTCGCGCAGGTGCGTGGCCAGCGTGCGTTCGCGGTAAATGCGGTCGATGTGGTGCCGCAGGTGATCGTCGAAGCGCAGCAAATCGCGCAGCCCCTGCCAGCGGATTTCCAGCAGCTCCGTCTCATCGCCCAGAGCGAAGATGGTCGAGGTGCGCGCGGCGCGGCTCAAGGCCGCGATCTCGCCGAAAAAATCCCCCGCCGACATCGTGGCGGTCTTGTGCTCGTCCAGAATGCGCGGCACGTCCTGCAGGAAGACGCCCGCGCTCCTGCCGCTGTCGCCCGCGCTGACGCCGGCGTCCTGCTCCAGTTCCTTCGCCGTGCGCACCTCGGGATCGCGCGGGTTGGTCCAGAGCTGGGCGACGATTTCAAAAAGCCCCTTGCGCCTCGCCTTGCGGCGGCCCAGCAGGGACGCAGGCAGGCCCGGGTTCAAGACCACGCGGGCATGGCCGGACAGGACCAGAAACGCCGAGGAGCCGTAGTCACCGGCCCGGACGATGATCTCGCCGTTCTTGAACCGGCGGATGCGGGCGTCGTTCTGGAGGATGCCCCGCAGCGGGGTGCGCTTGGAGAACTTGTCCGCGTCCATCTCGCTGAAGGGACGGATCGCCATGAGACGGTTCACGTCCGCCTCGGTCATGTCGGGGTCGAACGAGCTGTCCCACCGCTGGGGCTTGTCGATGACGAAGTGGGCCGTATCCATGCGCGTCAGGCGTCGAGGACAAGATCGCCCTTCGGACGGCAGATGCAGGCGAGGCAGGAGCCGCCCTCGGGCGGGGCATCGGGCTGCTTCGTGTATTCCACGCCGCCCGACTTGATGGCCACCGAGCAGACGCCGCAGCTGCCCGCGCGGCAGCCGGACTCGATGCGCACCCCCTGCTCCAGGGCAAAGTCGAGGAGGTTGTCCTGGGCGGGGCTCCAGTCCAGCTCCCTGCCGGACTTGGTGAAGATGACCTTGCACACGGGTCCCGGGGCACCGGCCGCGGCTTTCGCCGCGGATTTTTTCTTCACGGTGGCCGGGCCGAAGGCTTCGTAGTGAATGTCCTTTTCCGGAACCCCCCAGGCTTCGAGCCCGTCGTTGAGCGTCTTCATGAACGCCCCGTTGCCGCACATGAAAAACTCGTAGTTGTTCGAAGGAAGCCTCTGCTTGAGCAGCTCAACGGTGACGCGGCCCTCGTGATGAAAGTGCTCGCCCCTCACGTCGGCCTTGCCGGGCCGGCTGTAACAGATGACCACGCGGATGTTGTCGTGCCGGGCCAGTTTCTCCAAATCCTCCCGGAGCATGTGTTCGCCCTGGCTGCGGCAGCCGAAGAAAAGCCAGACCTCGCGGCGCGACCCGCTCTCGGCGATCGCCTTGGCCATGCTCAACATCGGCGTCACCCCCACGCCGCCCGCGAGCAGGCAGATGGGCGTGTTCTTCGCCAGGTCGAGGTAGAAGTGACCCGTCGGAGCCTTGACGTTGAGCAGGTCCCCCTCCTTGACGTGATCACTGAAGAAGCCCGAGGCGATGCCGTGGGGCACGCCGGGCTGGTCCGCCGGCGCCTTCTCCCGCTTGATCGTCACGCGATAGAAGTCGGACCGCGTCGGACTGTCGGAAAGCGAATAGCAGCGCACGACCTGCTTGTCGCGGCCGGGGATGTCGAGGGAGAAGGTGAGATACTGGCCGGGCTTGTAGGACGGCAGCGGCTTGCGGTCATGCGGCACAAGGTAAAACGAATACACGTCCTCGCACTCGGTGGACTTTTGCACGACTTTGAACTTCCGGTAGCCATTCCAGCCCTGGACCACCTCCTGCGCCTCCTTGTAGCGATACTTCGCCGCCTGCACCAGCGCCTCCAGCCGCTCGCGGTCCATCCGGTGCTGCTCGTTTTCATGCCCCAGCCGGGTGAGGGCGGAGTAAGCCATCAGGGCCATCTGGCTGGACAGCACCGCCAGCAGGACGAATCCGAACGCGAGGCCTGTGTTGCCTCCAAGCGCCGCCTGAACCTGCTCGATGATGGATTGCATGCCGTTATTTCCACAGGCCCGACCGGCCACATGTTTCGGTTGACGCGAGCATTGTTCGTTTCCCGCACCGATTGCCAAGAATTATTCTGTAAAGACAGTTTACAAATCCACGCTTGCTTTCGTTTCCAGACGAACGCGAAACTTTCACCGCCAACCAATGATCGACGTCGCATCGGGAACCAAACGACTTCCACCGCGCCCGGCGCGAATGTTCTTCCTGCTGGTCCTCCTGTCCGCCCCGCCCCTTCACGCGGCCGAGGCGCCGGCGCGCTTCACCGGCTCGCCGGGCTGCGCCACCTCCCTTTGCCACGACGGCGCGGGCGAACTCCGCCACCAGAACACCATCTGGCAGAAACAGGACATCCATTCGCGCACCTACAACACCCTCGTCAACGGCCGCTCCGCGCAGATCGCCGCCGCGCTCAAAATCCCCGACGCCACGACAAACACGCGCTGCACCACCTGTCACGCGCCGTTCCAGAACGTCGCGAAAGCCGCCTTCCTCAACGAGATCACCCAGCCCGCCGAGGGCGTTTCCTGCGAAAGCTGCCACGGTCCCGCCGAAAAGTGGATTAGATCGCACACCCGGTCCGACTTCACCCATCGTGACCGCGTGCTCGCCGGTCTGCGCGACCTGAACCACCTCTACGTCCGCGCCAACAGTTGCGTCGCCTGCCATCAAACCGTGGAGCCCGCCCTGCTTGCCGCCGGCCACCCGGAACTCCTCTTCGAACTTGATGGCCAGGCCGTGGCCGAGCCGAAACACTGGCGCGAAAAAGACGGCTGGCACGGGCCGAAAGCCTGGCTCGTCGGCCAGGCCGTGGCCCTGCGCGAGATGAGCGCGCAGCTCACCAAGGAGAAAACGGCCGGCGAGAAACTCACCGCCCCGTGGGCCGGCGCCCTCTGGCTCCTGCAACAGCTCGACGGGCTCAACCCCGCCCTGCCCTCCCTCAAATCCGCCACCAGTGCCACGCAAGCCCACGCCGCCGCCGACGCGCTCGCCCGGCGCGCCGCCGAACTGGAGTGGAGCCGCGAACTGACGCGCCAGGTCCTTCAGCGCCTCGCCCGCACCCACACCGAATTCGCCAACACCAGGATTTCCCAAGCCCAGCACGCCCGCCGCGCCGAACGCCTCGTCCTCGCCCTCGATCGTCTCACCGCCCCGTTGGACAAGGCCGCACTGGCCAGGCTTGAACCCGAACTGAAGGAGCTTTTTTCCCTGGCCCAGTCCCGCCCCGACTTCAAGCCCGCCGCCTTCGCGCAAGTCCTCGACCGCATGGCCAAAAAACTTTGATCCGTCCGGGTTTCACAACGCCGGATTGCGCGGAAATTTCACCAACGGCAGGCGTGCGCCGCGATGCAGGCTGCGGTCGGCCCTGACCGGTTCGGGCGGGAGGAAGATGCCACCCAGCGCCGCCGCAGCGGACGCGGTTACGAGATCATCCTGATCAATGCCATCACCGCTCACGCCCACAGCGCCGATGAGCACGCCGCCACGGTAGAGCGGCATGGAGCCGGCGAAGATCGTCATGCCGTTGGGCAGGTTCGGGTTCGCCGTCGTCGAGGTTGTGAAGGCCGCGCCGTTGAGCGTGTTGACGGTCGAGACCGCAGGGACGGTGATGATGGAAAAGCGTTCCTGCAGGCCGAGGAATATCCCCGCTGTGGTCCCGCCGATGCCCGGCGGATAAGTGCCCTGCGCCATGAAGCCCACCGTGCGTGCTGTGAACGCCCGTGTGTCCGTGCTGAAGAAAACCGCCGTGCGAGCCTTCTGCACCGCCACATCCCAGCTGAACCGCGTCGCATCCGGCGACGTGCAGAACGTGCCCAGCACGACCGGCGGGCTGCCGGCGGCGTTCGGATTGTTGACGACCGAGATGAACACCTGCGCAGCCTGGCCGCGCGGCAGACGGATGCCCGCCCGCGTGGTGCGGGCGCGATTCGCACCGGCGGTGAGAATGGCGGTGACTTCGCCAGCGGTGAGCCGCGCCGCGCCGCCCGGCAGGGCGACAACACTGGGATCGGCGATGATGGGCTGGCGAATCTCGCCGGTCACTCCGCCCATCGTCGCCGCCACGTAGGGCAGCGGCCCGGCGGGACTCGCAACAGGCGTATAACCGGCCACCACCGCGCCAATGCCGCCCAGCGGCGTCACGGTTCCGGGCGAAGTCGTGCTCGCAACATAGGGCAGCGCGATCCCGTCAATGAAGACCTTGGTCCCCAGAATCCGGGAAGACGGCCCGAAGCCAACCTGCCCGGCGAGCGCCACGTCCTCGTCCACCTTGGCGCTGATGACCGTCGCGGCGGAGATGTTGAGCGGGCTGTCATCGCCATCGCCCGCAACGCCGACGCCGCCGATGAGCGCGCCCGCCTTGTAGAGCGGCACGCCGCCCGCCGTGCCCGCGAGGCCGCCGGTGAGCGGCGTGGCGATCTGGGTGAGCGGAGCGGCGGGCGTGGAGTTGAGCAGCAGCAGGCCGGCTTCGGCGGGCAGCTTGTATCTGTTGATGTCGGAAAAGGAGAGCTGGGAGAAGTTCACGCCCACCAGCGGGCCGGGCGGCTTGTTGTTCACGCCGGGCGGGAAGTTCTGCTGCACGATCATCGCCGCCGTGCGCGAGGTGAACGCGTGCTGGCCGCTGCTCAGGAACGCCGCCGTGCCGGCCTTGGCAATCGCGTTGGCCAGGTTGTCCGCCGTGGGGGCCGTGCCGTTGGCGCTCCACGCGCCGAGCACGAAACCCTCGCGGTCCACCACCGCCACCACGCTCGCGGGCGAGACGGCGGCGGCGCGGGAAACGGCCTGGGCGAGGACGGCGGTCACGTCCGCCAGCGTCATCTGCCCGCAGACGGACGTCACAGACAGGAGCACTCCGAGAATGATGGCCGCTGGCTTCAAGTGGCGGATGTTGTGGAAAATCCATCGCGCCGGGGCAAGCAAATTGACATTGCCTTTACATGAGATTTACACGCCCGGACTTGCTTTTGGTCCGGTGTCTCGCGTCTCATCGGCGGCGGATGCCGGTGCCAATCTCAGGAAAGCCAACTCCATTTCTGCGCGCCCTGCTACGCATCACCGCACCGGGAGTGGCTGCGGGCCTCGCATGCACCACGGGCCACGGCGCGGAACCGGTCAAACCCGGCAAGCTGCTCACGGAGCGCACGCCAACCTCCCGACCGGCAGGGCGTGACTCTGTCGAGCCCCATATCGAGCGAAGCAAAGCGAGCGTCTCCGGCGGAAGCCCGAACCAAGAATCTCGCTCCGCTCGCGCCTCCTTCGTCGGCAGTCAGGGCTCGACGGAGTCTCGCCCTACCAGTTCTGCACCCCTCTCGCCGTTCGAAGAGGCGTTGCGCGAACGCGACCGGCTCAAGCCGCTCCAGGAAATCACCTCCGGCCCGCCGCCCGCCGCGCCGAGCGTGTTCAGCCCGGAGCCAGACAAGCGCTTCCTTCCGTTTCCGGCGTCGCTGCTGTTCCCGCCCATCGAGGAGATGCTCGAACTGCGCGTGACCTTGAGCAGCGGCACGCCGCCCGCCGCACCGGGCAAGTTCAATCCCGACCCACGCACCGGACCGGTCTGGCCG
>JBAYGL010000109.1:0-12421 GCA_041666725.1 Limisphaerales bacterium | reverse complement strand
GTGCGTGAGGCTGCCGTTGGACGCGGGGCTGATGAACCCGGCGTCATCCACGGAGAAGAGGACGGTGCATTTGAAGCCGTGGCGCTGGCTGAGGATTTTGGCGAGCATCGGCAGCCCTTCCTCGCTGCGATACTCCTCGTCCCCGGAGAGGAAGACGAGGTGTTTGCCCTGGCCGGGGCCGGGTTTGGGTTCGTAAGTGACCCACGTCTGCTCGGCGGCGCTGGCGGCGGCGGCGAATGAGGTGGCGAGGAGGGCGCCAAACAGGCGCCGGGAAAGGCGGGCGGTGAGGTTCATTTTCAAATCAGGTGCTGGACGCGGTCGCGACTCTAGGACTTTGGCGTATTCCCGCAACCCTCTTTCCATCCGCCGCCGACCGCCGGTCGGAAGCGCACCCGCACCGGGCGCGGTTCCAGACTCGCCAAACCGGCCTGTTGATCTGACTGCTACCAGCGCTTCTGACACCTGCGCGCTCCGGAGAGAACTGTAATTGCCGCGAACCACTCGGTGTGAAACAGTCCCGGCGATGAAGCCAGACGGAGATGGCGGGTCGCCACTTGCGTGCTGCTTGTCATTGAGCACGGCCTAATTTTACAAGCGGCCAATCGCCTGAACCTTCACCGCAACGCATGAAGCCTGAATCCGAATGGTTTACACCCGCCGCTTTCAGCGAAAAGGACAGAGCGCAGCAGTCTCCGTCACTCGACATTGGCTCGATTCCCGAAGCGGCAGAGTATGTTGCTTGTTTTGGCAAGGCGCGAAACCTAAACCGCCTGTCGCATTTGAAGAATCTGAAGTGTCTTTGGATTTCAGGAATCAACGAAAGGCAATTTGAATCACTTTGCCATGTCCAAAGCATCGACACCCTCATTGTTTACGATCTTCGCGTTCCGAACATGACGGGTATCGAAAGACTCAAGTCTTTGCGCTGTCTCATCATCAACGGGAACACCAAAACATTAACTTTGGATCCGGTTGGAGAGCTTCAGAACTTGGAGCATTGCAAGATCGAGAATTTTTCCAAGGTGAAGAGACTGGATCCACTTGGTCGCTTGCTCAAGCTGAGGAGCTTGTCTGTGCAGGGAAGCATTTGGACAGCCATGAAAATTTCAACCCTGGCACCGCTCCAAGCGCTACAAGACTTGCGTGCCTTCTCTCTCCTGAACGTTCGGGTGCAAGATGGCTCTCTGGCGCCTCTAAAACAGTTGCGGAAGCTCCGCTCGATCGAGATCGCTAATTTTTTCTGCCTGCGCGAGTTCGCTGAACTCGCTGGCAGTCACCCGTTGGCTGTGGGCGATTCGCTACTGCCACGCATTTCTGTTGGCTGGCCTTGTAAACAATGTGGATCGGATATGGTCATGCTCGCCAGAGGGAAGGCACCGTTCTTGTGCCCGAAATGCCAGAAGAATGAAGTGGATGAGCACGATCGCGAATTCAACCGGATTAAGTCGGAAACTGCGGCGCAATTGGAGCGCAGTGCGTGAGCGGGATGATGGAGTATGTCCCACGTCTCCGACTTCCTCACGCCCGCCGAGTTGCAGAAGGTGGCGAACCTGCAGGTCGTCGCGCGGCTGGTGGTCGAGGGCTTTTTCTCCGGCCTGCACAAGTCGCCGCACAAGGGTTTCAGCGTCGAGTTCGCCCAGCACCGCCAGTATGTGCAGGGCGATGAAATCCGCCGGCTCGACTGGAAGGTCTTCGGCAAGACCGACCGCTACTACGTCCGCGAATACGAGGAGGAAACCAACCTCCGCGCCACGCTCCTGCTCGATCTCAGCGGCTCGATGGGCTACGCGGGGCAGGGCGGGGCGTCGAAGGCCGCCTACGCCATCCGCCTCGCCGCCGCGCTCGCCTACCTCATGCTCCAGCAGCGTGACAGCGTGGGCCTCGTCACGTTCGACACGAAAATCCGCCGCTACATCCCGCCGCGCTCCAGCGTCCCGCACCTGCGCGTGCTGCTCGACGAACTCCAGTCCGCCAGGCCCGGCGGCGAGACCGCGCTCGGCAGCGTCTTCCACGAGCTCGTCCCGCGCATCCAGCGGCGCGGCCTGCTCATCATCCTGTCCGACTGCTTCGCCGACCCGAAGGAGCTGGTGAAGGCTCTCGCGCACTTCCGCCACGCGCGCCATGAGATACTCATCTTTCAAATCCTCGACCGCGACGAGCTGGAGTTTCCCTTCACGCACTGGACGCGCTTTGAATCGCTCGAGCAGGCCGGCGCGCACCGGATGATTGACCCCGCGCAGTTCCGCGCCGCCTACCTCGACAACCTGAAGAAGTTCCAGGACGAATTCACGCGGGGCTGCCACCGCCACCACATTGACCTCGTGCAAATGGTCACGGACCAACCCTACGCCGAGGCGCTGGCGCAATACCTGACGCGGAGGCTGGCAAGAGGATGACGCGAGTGACGTGGATGAAGACTTTGCCGAACATGCAGCCCGGAGGGCTCTCGGAACTTAGCCGGGGGCAGCCCCCCCGGTGGCTTGCACAAAGAAAATCGCGTCCTGGAGGGACGCTGGAACCATGCGTCACGTCCTCCTGCGCCCCTCCGGGGCTGATTGTAATTTTGCGGTTCTTCCGGGGGCGTTGCCCCCGGCTAAGTTCCAGCAGCCCTCCGGGCTGGGGCCGGGGTGAGGCGAAAGCGCGCCTCCGAACTAGCCGGTCACCCGTTCAAAGTTGGAAGTTGGGAGTTGAACGTTGGACGTTTCCCCGTCCTTTCTTCCGCGCCGCCGCATGACCTTCCTCAATGTCATCCTCCTCGGCGGCGTGGCGGCGGCGGCGATTCCGGTCCTCCTGCATTACTTCAACCGCTCGCGTCCGCGCGTCGTGCAATGGGGCGCGATGCATCTGCTGGACGCCGCGTTTCAGGCGCACACGCGGCGGGTCAAGTTCGAGCAGCTTCTGCTCCTGATCGTCCGCTGCCTCATCCCGGTGCTGCTCGCGTTCTGCATGGCGCGGCCCGTCCTCACCGGCATGCGCGCGCTGCTCGGCGGGGCGAAGACCTCGCTCGTCATCCTGCTCGACGACTCCTATTCCATGTCCGCCGGCGCGGGTGCGGCGTCGAATTTCACCCAGGCCCGGGAGGCCGCCGTGAAGCTCATCGAGCAGGCCGGCGCCGGCTCGGAGGTTGCGGTCGTCCTCATGGGCGGCACGCCCCGGCAGCTGCTTGAAGCGCCGACGCTCGACACGGTCCGCGTGACGAAGGCAATCGCACAACTCGAAGCCAACTTCGGCGCGGCGAACTTCCCCGAGGCCCTCGAACTCGCCGCGAACGTCGCCGCGCAAACTCAGCACGGCCTGAAGGAATTCGTCATCATCAGCGACTTTCAGAAAGCCAGCTTCAGCGACGGCGAGGCGGCGGTGCGCGGACGCGCGTTGCAGGCCCTGAAGCGCCTGCCCGACCCGCCGCGCGTCACGCTCCTCCACGTCGGCACCGAGGCGCGCGACAACGTTGCCGTCGAGTCGCTCGACCTGCCGAAGCTTGCGCTCGGCGTGAACCAGCCGCTCCAGGTCCGCGCCACGCTCCGCAACTTCGGCGAGCGCGCCTGGCCCGATCTCCGTGTCTATTTCCACTCCGATGGCCGCGAGTGCGGCGCGCAGCAGATCGCGCTCGCGCCGGGCGAGCAGCGGCAGGTGATCTTCACGCACACGTTCGACACCGCCGGCTACCACACGCTCGAAGTCCGCGCCGATGCCGACGCGCTCAAGGCCGACAACTCCCTCGCCGCCGTCGTCACCGTCTGGGAAAAACTTCCCGCGCTGCTCGTCAACGGCGACCCCGGCTCCGAGCCGCTCAAGGGCGAAACCGACTACCTCGACATCGCGCTCTCGCCCGCGATGAAGGCTGCGACCGGCGGGAGCGATCTCGTGCTCACCCGTGTCGTTCAGGCCGAGGAGTTGACGCCCGATGCCATCGCCCGGTCCCGCGTCGTCGTGCTTGCGAACGTCCGGCAGCTCTCCGACGCGCAGGTCCGCGCGCTTGCCGAGTTTGTGGCCAGCGGCGGCGGCCTGCTCGTCTTCCCCGGCAACCGCGTGAACACGGAGTGGTATCACCGCACGCTCCGCGCCGCCGGCCTTCTGCCGCTGCCGTTCACCGCGCTCGCAGGCGGACTCGAGGACGGCAGGCCGCGCGCCAAGATTGTCGTCCAGCCCTTCACGCACCCGGCGATGGAGCTCTTCAACGATGCGCGCAATGGCAACCTTGCCGACGCCGAGATGAAGCTCTGGTTCCAGCTCGGCACGCGACAGGAGCAGGCCGATCCCGGCCTCGCCATCCTTGCGCAACTCAGCACCGCCGATCCGTTTCTCGTGGAGAAAAAACTGGGTGAAGGGCGCGTGCTGCAATGCGCCGTCCCGTGTGACGCCGACTGGGGCAACCTTCCCGTGCGCCCCGTCTTCGTGCCCCTGATGCAGCGGCTGGTGATCTACCTCGCGTCGCAGGCGCAGCCGCCGCGCAACGTCGAGGTCGGCAGGCCGCTTGCCGCGTTCGTGTCCCGCGCCCACGTCGGACGCAGGGCGCACTTCACCGCGCCCGATGGCACGCGTCATGACGTGGAAATCACCGGCCGCGGCCTCCTCGGCTACGTCGAGTTCACGAAGACGGGCCGCCCCGGCACCTACATGCTCGCCGCACCCGACGGCGGGGCAACGCCGTTCGTCGTGAGCACGCCGCGCGCGGAGTCCGACCTCCGCCAGCTCACCGAGCCGGAGCGCAGGGCGCTGGCGGAATCGCTCCAAGCCACGCTGCTTGCATCGGTGGCCGACTACCAGCAGATGGACAGGGACCGCCGCTTCGGCCGCGAAGTCTGGAAGCCGCTGCTCTGGGCCGTGCTCGTGCTGTGCTTCAGCGAACTACTCCTCGTGCAGTGGTTTGGAAGGGGGAGGAAATGACCAATGCCCAATGACGCAATGACCAATGAATGCGCAATGACGAATGCCCGAGCGGCCTCCACCGCGTTCGGACTCCATTGGGCCATTGAGCATTGGTCATTCATTGGGCCTTGGACATTGAACATTGGTCCTTCGCCACATGACTGACCTGCGCTTCATCGGGGACTGGCGGTTGTGGGGCGGCCTCTTGGTCGGCCTGACGCTGGCCGTTGCGGCGTGGCTGCTTTACTGGCGCGAGACGCGGGCGCGCAGCGGCGTGGTGCGGTGGGTGTTGCCGACGCTGCGGGCGCTGGCGGTCCTGCTCCTGGTGCTGATGCTCACGGGGCCGGTGCTGCATCATCGCAACATCATCGGCGAGGTTGCGCGCATCCTGCTCTTCGTGGACGCCTCGGCGAGCATGGGCATCACGGACCAGGAGATGGAGCTGCCGCGCAAGCTCTTCATCGCCCAGCAGCTTGGCTGGCTTGCGACGAACAAGTTCGACCCCGGCCTCCGCGCCGCCTCCGCCGCGCTGGCCGGCGCACAGGAGACCGCCGCGCGCGCGAAGCCCAACCTGCCCGCGCCGCAGTTCCACGAGTTCGTGCGCGGCTTTGCCACCAACACGGCGAACGCGGCGGAATCGCTCGGCAGGGTTGGCACCGCGACGTGGCCGCAGGTTGCGACGCAGCTTGGCAGGCTGGGCAGCGAACTCACCGCGCCATCGCGCAAGCTCGCGGAAACCAGCGTGGGCCGGGATCCGAACGTCACCGAGCGCGAGCTGGCGAAGCTTTCCGCCATTGCCGCGCGCTTTGAGGCGGAGTTGCGCACCGCGTTCACCAACCATGTCCTCGCCGTCGCAGGAAAACGCGACGCGGACATTCTCTCGGCCCTCCAGAAGTTCGACGCGCAGACGCGCTGGCAGCGGCTGGAGACGGCGTTGCTGGACAGTTCGGGGGGGGTGGCGAGGCGCTTGTCGGCACAGCACAACCTGGAGGTTTTCGCCCTCGCGGGCCGCAAGGCGGAGCCGGGCTGGCTGCCCGGCGAGCGCAAACGCGGCGACGCGCCGAATCCACCGCAGGCCTTCACGCTCGCGGCGACGAACCAGAACACCGACCTGACCGAGCCGCTGAAGGCGCGCGCGCTGTCGCTCCGCGAAGGCGAGCGCACGGCGGTGATTCTCCTCAGCGACGGCCAGCACAACTCAGGCGAGCCCCCCGCCGAGCTGGCCCGGCTGCTGGGCGCGCGTGGCGTGCCGGTGTTTCCCGTCGGCATCGGGATGCAGCAGCGCCCGCCGGACCTCGCGGTGCTCGCGGTCAAAGGCCCCGAGACCGTCGCGGCGGACGGGCGCGTGCGCGGCACGGTGGAGTTGAAGGACGACATGCCCGCAGGTGCGGCGTTCACGCTGCGCATAGCGCTCGGAGAACGCGTGGTGTGGGAGAAGGAGTTGACGACGGAGGCCAGGCACCTTCGCAGCGTGGAGTTTGATTTTCCGGTGAAGGAGCTGGTGGCGGACGAGCTGAAGCGGCAGGACAAGGATTTGCGGTTCGCCAGCATGCCGCTGCACTTCACCGTGAACGCCACGACGTTGGACGGCGAGAAGGACAAGTCGAACAATGCGGGTGCGCTCTGGGTGAACGTGACGACGCAGCGGCCCAGGGTGCTCGTGCTCGACGGGCGGCCGCGCTGGGAGTTCCGCTACCTGCGCAACCTCTTTGAGCGCGACGACCGCTGGGAGGTCAAAGCGCTGCTGGCGGGCGCGGGCGGCGAGCAGAAGAACTGGCCGCGCGGCAAGGGCCCGGGGCAGTTCCCTTCCGACCGCGAGATGCTGTTCACCTATAGCCTGATCATCTTTGGCGACCTGCCGGCGAACCAGCTTCGCACGAATGAAATGGAGTGGATTCGCGACTTCGTCGGCCAGCGCGGCGGCGGCGTCATCTTTGTGGACGGCCGGCAGGAGCGGCTCGCGTCGTTGCAGCAGTCGGCGCTCGCGCCCGTGTTTCCCGTGGTCTTCGAGGGCCGCCCGCTCGACGGCGTGCCCATGAACTTTCAGCTAAAGGCCACGGGCAGTTCGCTCACGCCGCTCACGCTCACGGGCGATCCGCTGGAGAATGCGCGGCTCTGGTGGTTCCTGCCGCCGCCGCACTGGCTCGCGCCGGTGCGCGCGCTGCCCGGCGCGGAGACATGGCTGGAGGCCGTGGCCGGCGAGACGCGGCACGCCGCCGCCGTCTTCCACCGTTACGGCCCGGGCAAGGCACTCTACCTCGCGTTCGACGAGTCGTGGCGCTGGCGCTACAAGGTCGGCGACCTCTACCACCAGAAGTTCTGGAACCAGGCGGCGAAGTTCGTGATGGAGTCGCCCTTCGCCGTGCAGGACAGGTTCGTTTCGCTCGACAGCGGCGCGCTGAACTACGAGCCGGGCGCGACCGCTGAAATCCGCACGCGCATTTTCGACGCGCAGGGCCGTGCGATGCCGCGCGCGAAGGCCGAGGCATGGCTCATGCGCGAGGGCCGGAAGGTTGCGGTGGTCCCGTTCACGGCGGACGAGAACGAGACGGGCATCTACCGGGGCCGCACCGCGCCGCTCGGGGACGGCGATTACGAAGTCCGCGTGCATGTCGAGGGCCTGCCGGAATCGGAGATGAAAGCCCGCACCGGCTTTGCGGTCCGTCGTGCCATGACCGGCGAGCTGCTCGAACTGAACTGCAACGAGCCGCTGCTCAAGGAGCTCGCCGTCAACTCCGGAGGCCGCTACTACCGCGAGGAGGAACTCGGCACGTTGGTCGAACGCCTGAAGCCCTTGAGCCTCGGCCGCATCGTCGAGACCGAGACGGTGCTGTGGCAGAGCGGGTGGTGGTTTGGCGCGGTCATCCTCCTGCTGTCTCTGGAGTGGGGTTTGCGCAAGCGGGCGGGGATGATGTGAGTCGCCCAATGCACCGCCGTGCTTGCGAGTGCCGGGCAGCTTGGGGTAGGCTCCGGGCATGACAACCGCCGGAGTCGCCTACGAACATCTGGACTGCTCAGTCGCGGGCCGGCCCGTCATTGCGGGGAAGCGGTTCAAGGTGATTCACCTCGTTCGCGAGCATGTCGCCTACGGTTGGAGCGCTGAGGAGCTGGCGCTCAACCATCCGCAGCTCACACTCGGCGAGATTTACAGCGCGCTGGCCTACTATGCCGATCACCGGCTGGAGCTGGACAAGGAACTCGCGGCCAGCGAGGCGGAGGCGGAGCGTCAGCATGACGAGCCACGTCACAGGCAGATGGCGGACCGCCTGAAGCGCCGCCGCGCCTGAACCGCGTGCCATGCCGCTCGCGTTCTACTTCGACCAGCACGTTCCTTCCGCAATTGCGCGTTCACTCCGACTGCGCGGCGTTGAGGTGCTCACGGCTTACGAGGACGGAGCAGACGAGTTTGAGGACGAGGCCGTGCTGGCGCGGGCAACCGCGCTCGGTCGTGTGCTGTTCACGCAGGACGAGGACTTGCTCGCCATCGCCCACCGGCATCAGGCGGAGGCGTTGCCATTCAGCGGCGTGGTGTATGCCCACCAGCTGTGTGTTTCGGTGGGCCGGTGCGTGACCGACTTGGAGCTGATTGCCAACGCGAGTTCGTCGGCAGAGATGGCGAATCACGTCGAATTTCTCCCGCTTTGAATCAGGGGAGAGCCATCTTCACCTGTCTTTCACCTTCCCCGCCTCGCGCTGGAAGAACTCCAGCCAGCCGAGCATGATGGCGTCACCGAGGGTGTTCGCCTTGCGCAGCTCGGCGGGAGTCTTGCCCCAGTAGAAGCCGATCCAGCCGGACGCGACGGCGCGCGACTCGGTGATGAACTGGCCGAACTCAGGGAGGCCGGCTTGCAGCGGGAAGGTTTCCTCGATGACCAGGGGCTTGCCGACAGCAAAGCCGCGCAGAGTTTCAATGGCCTTCGGCACCTCGCCTTTCTTCGGGTAGATGTGGACGCAGAGGAAGTCGAGGTCGGCGGCGATCTTGTCCGGCACGAAGCCGCTGCGCAGGCCGGGGCGGTCGAGGCTCCAGTCCACGAGGCCGACGGTGATGAGATGCCGCGCGTCGTGCTGGCGGACGGCCTTGGTGAGCGTGCGAATCCACTCGCCCGCGACGATGTGCGGCACGCGCCCGGCGGGGTCGAGCGTGATGACCTGGACGAAGTGCTTGCCGGCGAACGCGGGGCCGAGCCAGTCACCGGGCTTGCGTTTCCCGCCCGCGACCACCGGCTCGTTCATCAGGTCGTAGCAAAAGACGGCGGGGCTGTCCTTGCACTGCTTCGCGATGGCGGTCCAGAAGTTCGCCTGCGCGGCCCAGCGCGCCTGTTCGTCGAGCCCGTCATACCACGCGGGCACGTCGGCCTTGTGGTAGCAGCCGAGGCCGGTGAGGTCCAAGTAGAGGCCGGTGCGCCCGGCGAGATCGAGGAGCTTTGCAAGCTGCCTGAGCGAAGTTTCATTTGGCTTCTCCGCCGACTCCATGAATTTGCCGAACTGAAGATGAATCCGCACAACGTTCGCGCCGAGTTCCTTCATCTCGCGGAAGTCCTCCTCCACCTTCGGCCACTCGGTGAGCCAGTAGTCTTCCAGCAAACGGCCCGGCTCGTCGTGGTCGTAGTTGAAGCCCCACGGGACGAAGGGCTTTCCCGACGTCGCGAGAGTGAAGCCCCTGCCGTCCTGGCTCACTTGCAGCCATTCAGGCGCTGCTGCGCGGGCCGGATCCCCAGCAGCCAGCAGCCACGACACGAGTGGCATCAGCATCAACAAGCGCGGAGTCATGCGGGAGCAATCACACGGAAGGGCGCGCACGTCGAGGCGTCAGTTCGGCCCCAACTCCTGCCAGGCGGAGCGGGCCTGCGGGTGGTTCGGGTCAATCGCCAGCGTCGCGCGCAGGGCCTGCCGGGCTTCGTCACGGCGGTTGAGCCGGAGGAGAATCGTCGCGCGGGCGTAGGGGATGCGTGCGGAGGTTGGCTCGGCGGCCCCGGCGCGCTGCAAGGCCCCGAGTGCGTCGCCGGAACGGTTTTGCGCGTTGTAGGCGAGGCCGAGGTTATACCAGGCGGGCGCATGGCCGGGGTCCAGCTTCACGGCCTGTTCGAGCGCGGCGATGGTGCCGGCGGTGTCACCGGCTTCATTGAGCGCGAGGCCGAGCTTGTAGTGATACTCGGCTTCGTTGGGCGCGAGTTTCAGCGCGGTGCGCAGGGAGGCCACCGCCTCCTCCGCGCGGCCCATCTGGCTGAGGACCACGGCCAGTTCATGATGCGGCGGGGCGGAGCGCGGATCCCACTCGGTGGCCCGGCGGTAAAATTCGGCGGCCACCGGCGGATTGCCCCGGTCGAAGTAAAAGGTGCCCTGCTGCATGAGGCCGCCGGGCTGGTCGCCCGTCTGCGCGAAGTGCCGCAACAAGTCCTGACCGGCGGGGCTGTTGGTTTCAAGCGAGGCGCGCAGCGCCCACGCGGCGGCGACGCGGACGTTTCGGGATTTGTCCCGGAGCAGGTTTTTCACGGCGGCGCCGGCCCGGCTGCCCGGCTGCGCGGCCAGCGGCTCCAGCGATTGCACGGCGGTGGCGCGCACGAGCGGATCGGCGGCGGTGAGATGGCGCAGGATGGTTTCAGTGACAGCCGGTTCGTTGATCCAGCGCCGCGCCAGACCGACGCCGACGGCCCGCCAGAGCGAGTTGGTTTCCGCCTGGAGCAGGCGTTCCAGGTTGGTGGGCGAACTCGGCGCGTTCGTGCGGGCCATCGCCACCCACTGGGCGCGGGAGCGGGAGGGGCGGTTCATCTTGTCGCCATACCACTGCTCGACGTTGCCGAGCGACCAGTCGGCGTTCTTGTCCTGATGGCAGCGGTTGCAGGCGTTCGGGATGCCGAACTGTTTTGTGAGCAGCGGATCGGGAATGGTGAAGCCGTGGTCGCGGCGCGGGTGCCGCTGCATGTAGGTGGTCAGCGGCATGTGGCAGTCCACGCAACGCCCGCCCGGCTCGGTCTCCGAGCGGTGGTGGCTGTGGGCGATGGGATCAATCTTCGGAATGCTCGGCAGGCCGGGCACCGTCGGGGGCGCGCCGGCGTGGCAGGTGAGGCAGAGCAGGTTGCCCGGCGCGCGGGTCTTGCTGGAATGCGGCTCGTGGCAGTCCACGCAGCGCACGCCCGCCGCGTGCATGCGGCTGCTGAGGAACGAGGTGAACTCGTAGTCCTCGTCGCGCACCTGGCCGTCGGGATAATACACGTCGCCTTCGTCGGGGATGGTCAGGGAGAAGTGGTCGAAGAAGCTGTCGCCGGGCTTGAAGTCCCCGGTCAGTTCGCTGCGGCGCGCGTGGCACGGGGCGCAGGTGTGCAGCATCTGGTCGCGCGAAAACCGCGTGACGGTCGGGTCGGTCGCGGGCTTGGAGGCGGCCCCGGCGTGTTTGCGCTGCCAGTCGTTGTGGGCGCGCATCGGGCCATGGCAGGACTCGCAGCCGACCGCGACCTCGGCGGCGCGGGTGCGATACGAGTCGGTCGCGGGATCGTAATTTTTCCGCAGCCGGGTGTTGTGGCAGCTGGCGCACATGGAGTTCCAGGTCATGCCGCGACCGGTCCAGTGTCCCCATTCGCCGGTCACGCGGTCCTCGTCGCCGTAGACGTCGAACCACTCCTTGCGGTGCGGGTCGAAGGCCAGTTCCGAGGTCTGCCAGCGTCCGCCCCGGCCCGCGATGAGATATTGCACCAGCGGGTCCGCACCCAGCGCGCGGTCGGGCCGGTGCGGCACCTTCCGGTTTTCCGCGCCCAGGGTGACAAGGGTCAGATGCCCGTTGGTGGTGAGCGCTTCTGAAGTCTGCGTGCCGTGCTTGAACTGGCGCGCCGGCTCAAACGCGGCGCGGTCCAGCGCGGCGCTGACCGGGCGTTCCGCCAGCGCGTGGTGCGAATGCTCCCACAGCTTGAACTGCTCGGCGTGGCATTCGCGGCAGCTTGAGGAACCGGCGTAGGTGGCGAACACCTGCTCGTCGGTCTCTCCCGGCGAGACTCCGGCCGGAGCTGGCTGTGCGGGCGGCCGCTGTGCGGGCGGCCGGTTCACGGCGAAATAGCCGGCGAGAGCGAGAGCCACCGCACCCAGCGCGGCCCACCGCCACCGGCGATTGCCGCCGCTGGACGGGACCGGGGCCGATGGGCGGGGCTGCGATGCCTGCGGGGATTTGTTTTTCTTCCGGCGTGAACTCACGATCCGGGAATGTTCCGGAGAACCCCGTGCCGACACAAGGGAGTTCTCGGTCTTCGCGTCCGGAGCGCCGATTTCTTGCCAAGCCGGGTGCGCCGGTTACGCTTCCGCCGTGATTCTCCGGGTGCTCGTTTCGTTCGTTCTTGTCATTGGATTGAAGGCGGCCGCCGCGCCGTTGCCGTGGAAACTCGTCTGGTCGGATGAGTTTGAAGGATCGAAGCTCGACATCAACAAGTGGGCGGTGGAGGAAAACGCCCACGGCGGCGGCAACAACGAGCTCCAGTTCTACGTGGACCGATCTGAAAATGTGCGCGTGGAGAACGGCCTGCTCGTGCTGGAGGCGCGCAAGGAAAGCTTCAATCTGGCAGCCCAG
>JBAYGL010000108.1:0-12435 GCA_041666725.1 Limisphaerales bacterium | reverse complement strand
GGGATGCACGGTGCTCAGGAGGAAGGTGCGCAGGCCGCGTTCGCGGCAGAAGACGAGGAAGTCGCGCGCGTGCGGCAGGGGCTCGACGAGATCCTGCACCTCGCGGAAGCGTGCGTGAAACCACGCCTCCAATTGCGTCATGGGCACGCCGGGCAGATGGCGGTCATAGAAGGGCTGGAATGGCAGGCAGAATTCCGCGCGGAACTGGTCGAGGGACATCTCCGGCCTGCCGGCGGAGACGAAGCAGTGGTTCGTGGCGCGCAGGACGGCGGGCAGGTCGTCCACCAGCGTGCCCGACCAGTCGAAGATGATGTTGCGGATCACAACCGGAGTTTCAGCAGGCCGACTTCCAGCGCGAGCGCCTCCTGGACGTTGGTGCGCAGCAGACGCTGGGTCTGCTCCAGGACGCGGAGGTTTTCCAGCGCCTCGGCGGCGTTGACGCGGGCGCTGACGGCTTCGACGGCGGCGCTCAACTCTGGGAAGGCCACGAGCTTCGCGTCCGTGCCGAGCTTCCGGAGCCAGACATCTCGGAGCCACCACTGCAACGTCAGCAGCAGCTCGGCGCGCTGACGGCGGTATTCGGCCTCGATGGCGGCGTCGAGCTCCTCCTCCCACTTCTCCTGCAACTTGGGTTCGGCGTCCGCGTAGCGCTGGAGCGGCGAGCGGGCGGTGAGCGTCTCCTTGATTTCCTCCTTCAAGGCGGCGAGGCGCGCGAGCATCTGGCCCAGCACGCGGTAGCGGCCCAGCAGGTTTTGCTTCGGCCCGGCGAGCTGGTCGCCGAAATCGCGCAGCCACGCGACGTGTTCGGGCGCGAACTTCCGGCTGCCGCCCTCCCCGGCGAAGTTCAACCGCAGGCATCGGGAGAGGATCGTTTCCAGGAGCTGCTGCGGCTCGGCGGTGAGGAGAATGAGGATGGAGCGCGACGGCGGCTCTTCAAGCGTCTTGAGAAACGCGTTCGCGGCCTGGGTGTTGAGGCGGTCGGCGGCGACGATGACCGCGACCTTCCAGTCGGCCTCGGTGGGCTTGAGGTTGACGGTCTGGATCAGCTCGCGGATCTGGTCCACGCTGATCTGCCGGGACTTCATCTCGGGCCGGATCCACTGCACGTCGGCGTGGTTGGCATGATCAATCTTCCGGCAGGCCAGGCATTCGTCGCAGGAATCCACCGCCGTGCTGCCCGCCCGGCGCGGCTGCTGGCAGTTCAACGTCTTGGCCAGCGTGCGCGCCATGCCTTCGAGTTCATCGAGGTCGTCGCCGGTGAAGAGATACGCGTGCGCGAGGCGTCCGCGCTCCAGGCTGCGCTGGAGCAGTGCGACGGCCTGTTGCTGGGCTGGAAAATCCGCGAATGCCACGGGCGGATTCGACTGTGCCGCGCCGGCTTTGGCGAGGCGAAAGTCGAGCGCGAGCTGGAGAGGGCGCAACTTTTTCTCCTCCGGAGGGCAGTTCACCGTTGACGGTCTGTGGCGAACCGCTAAAACGGTCGCTCGCTTGCGGGCGGCGGATGCATCAGCACGGCTGGTTCCGCTTATCCTTGGCATAAACAAAACCGAAATCTGTGGCGGCGGCGGTGGCGGGACTTGCGGACGGTTGATGGCTGAATTAAACCACCCCGCGTCCTGACCGTAACCGTGTCCGGCTTAACCTGAGTAGTTTCGCGCGAAGCAAAAATTAGTCGGCGGTGATGTGAAATAATTCACAAACCGCACGGCGCTCCTGACAAACACGAAATCACCATGTCAGACATCTTTCCGAAGTGGACGAACAAGCTGCCGGCGATGGTCATCGCGGGCGGATTGCTCGTCGGCGGGGTGGTCACGGCGGGCGTGACCTACTACCTCACGCCGAAGTATGCGCGCGTCGGCTACATGCCGGTGCAGCCGGTGCCCTTCAGCCACGCGACGCACGCCGACCAGCTTGGTGTTGACTGCCGCTATTGTCACAACGGCGTCGAGAAGTCGTGGTATTCCAACATCCCCGCCGCCGGCACCTGCATGAACTGCCACAATCAGGTGCTCAAGGATGACCCCCGGCTCGCGCTCGTCCGTGAGTCGGCGGCGACCGGCAAGCCGGTTCCCTGGGTTCAGGTCCACAAGATGCCGGACTTTGTCTACTTCAACCATTCCGTCCACGTGAACCGCGGTGTCTCCTGCGTGCATTGCCACGGCCCGGTCAACAAGATGGATGAGGTCCGGCACTCCACGTCGCTGGGCATGGCCTTCTGCCTCACATGCCACCGTGACCCGGCGGCCATGATCCGTCCCAATGACCAGGTCTTCAACCTCGACTGGCAGGCTCCCGAGGGCTTTGCCCAGAAGGAAGGCGCCAAACTGGTCAAGGATTGGAACGTGCATCCCGGCGAGAGCTGCTCTGTCTGCCACCGATGAAATTCATCCCCCCTGTCTGCCCGGAGCCGGAAACCGGCCCGCAATATTTCCGCAGTCCCGAAGCCCTCGCGGACGCGCCCGAGCTGCGCGAATGGGCGGAGCGGGAGTTCCCCGCCGGAGCCAGCGAGCTGACCGCCGCGGAGTCGCGCCGCGACTTCATGAAGCTGATGTCCGCCTCGTTCATGCTGGCGGGCTTCGGCCTCACGGGCTGCCGCCGGCCGACGGAGAACATCTACCCCTTTGGCAAGCAGCCGGAAGGCTACATCCACGGCGTGCCGCAGCACTTCGCGACCGCCATGCCCACGCGCACGGGCGCGATTCCGCTGCTGGCCAAGTCCAGCGACGGCCGGCCGACCAAGGTTGAAGCCAATCCGCTGCATCCTGACCAGGCGGGCACCGACCAGTTCACGCAAGCCTCCGTCCTCGGACTCTACGACCCGGATCGCGCGCAGCACTTCCGCAACAAGGGCAACATTGCCAAACGCGTGTCCGCGCTGGACGCCCTCGCCCAGCTCGCCCGGAGCGCCGCGGCGAACGGTGGCCGGGGTCTTGCCGTCATCGCGGAGAGCAGCAGTTCGCCGACGCGCGCCCGATTGCAGGCGGCCTTCGCCGCGAAATTCCCCGGTGCCGTCTGGGCCAATTACGACGCGGTGGATTCGACCATCCACACGCAGGCCGCGAGTCTCGTGGCCGGCAAGGCGGTCACGCCCTACTTCAAGTTCGCCCTGGCCAGGCGCGTTCTCTCGCTCGATTGCGACTTCCTCGGTGGCGAGGATGAGATGTATCGCTACACGCGCGATTTCGCGAAGGGCCGCAAGATCAGCAAGCCCGACGCGGCAAAGAAGGACGGCCTGATCAACCGGCTTTATGCGGTCGAGTCGTTGATGACGCTCACCGGAGGCAACGCCGACCACCGTTTGCGCGTGGCTCCGAGCCAGGTCGCGGCGGTCGCTGCGCAGCTTGCGGCGGAAGTGCTCAGGCTCGCCGGCGCCCCGGCCAGGCTCAATACCGCGAAGCTTGCGACCGGTGTCAAGGTGGACGCCAGGTGGATCACGGAGTGCGCCAAGGACCTCGTCGCCCACAAGGGCATGGCTCTCGTTGTGGCCGGTCAGCGCCAGCCGCTCGCCGTCCATGTGCTCGCGCACGCGATGAACGAGGTGCTCGGCGCTTTCGACAGGACGATTGAACTGCACGATGCTCCGAAGCCGGCGGCGAATCTCGCGGCGGCAGCGGGCGCGGAAACGGTCGTTGTCCTCGGCGCGAATCCGGCCTACACCGCTTCCGAGATTTGGAGCCAGATTTCCAAGACCGCGAAGGCTGTTATCCACCTCGGCTCCCACGAGGACGAGACGGGCAAGGGAGCGACGTGGCATCTGCCTGCCGCCCACTACCTCGAATCCTGGGGCGACGCCCGCACCAGCGACGGCACGGTGGTCGCCATCCAGCCGCTCATCGCGCCGCTCTTCGCCGGCCTGACGGAGATTGAAGTCCTCGCCCGCCTGCTCGGCAACGCGACGGCGAGCGATTATAATTTGACCCGCGAGACGTTCGCCGGCCTGACCGGCGGCGCGTTCGACGAGGAGAAGTGGAAGAAGTTCCTGCACGACGGCCTGCTCGCCGGCACGAAGGCGAAGGCGGTTTCCGCCGCGTTCAACT
Source organism: Limisphaerales bacterium (assembly GCA_041666725.1). Lineage (GTDB taxonomy): Bacteria > Verrucomicrobiota > Verrucomicrobiia > Limisphaerales > SXTU01 > SXTU01. The sequence continues at coordinate 8,395 of JBAYGL010000108.1, read as the reverse complement.
GGACTGCGGCTGCGGGCGCGATCGCCTCGGCTGCCGCTGCTTCGGTTCCTTCCAAGGACAAGCTCGAAGTGGTTTTCCACCGCGACTACAGCGTGGACGACGGCCGTTACACGAACAACGGCTGGCTCCAGGAGCTGCCCGATCCCGTCACCAAGATCGTCTGGGACAACGCCGTGCTCCTCAGCCGCGAGACGGCGGTGCAGCTCGGCCTGAAGAACGGCGACGTGGTGGCCATCTCGGCCAACGGCCGCACGGTCGAAGGCGGCGTCTGGATTCAGCCCGGCATGGCGGATTTCACGCTCGGCCTCGCGCTGGGCTACGGCCGCAGGTGGGGCCGGATCGCGAGCTTTGAGAGCAGCAGCGTCGGTTTCAATGCCTACCCGCTGCGCGCGGGCGTTGCCGGCTTCGTGGTCGGCGCATCGGTGAAGGCCACGGGCCGCACCCATCCGTTCATCTGCACGCAGGACCACTGGACGCTGCACGGCCGCCCGGTCGTGCGCGAGGCGAACGTGGACCAGTATCTGACGAAGCCGGACTTCGCCAAGAACTTCGATCTCGACGCCCACACGGATTTCCTCGTCAAGAATCCGGACGGTTCGATCAAGAACATTTACGAGCATCCCTACAAGACGCATCCCGAGCTGGGCAGCAAGATGCACCAGTGGGGCATGGTCGTGGATCTCAACGCCTGCACCGGCTGCTCCTCGTGCGTGATCGCCTGCCAGAGCGAGAACAACATCCCCATCGTCGGCAAGGATCAGGTGGCCAAGGGCCGCGAGATGCACTGGATGCGCATCGACCGCTACTACGCGGCGGACCCGAAGAAGAAGCAGCAGGGCGGGATGATCGACGCCTTCCTGAGCAACGCCAGCGGCAGCCAGGGCAACCCGGACACCGTGAACCTCGTCGAGCGCGACGAGCTCCAGGCCACGAAGAAGTGGATCGACGATCCGCAGATGCTGACCCAGCCGATGATGTGCCAGCACTGCGAGAACGCGCCGTGCGAGAGCGTCTGCCCCGTCAACGCCACCGCCCACGACACCGAGGGCCTGAACGTGATGGCCTACAACCGCTGCGTCGGCACGCGATATTGCGCGAACAACTGCGCGTGGAAGGTGCGCCGGTTCAATTTCTTCGACTACAACAAGCGTCCCATCGGCGGCGGCAAGATGGCGGACAGCTTCTTCAAGCTGGACATCGCCCTCTACAAGGGGCCGCTCGCCAACCGCCCCGGTGACGAGATCGACATCGTGACGATGGCGCGCAACCCGGACGTGACCGTCCGCATGCGCGGCGTGATGGAGAAGTGCACGTTCTGCCAGCAGCGCATCGAGGCTGCGAAGATCAACCAGAAGGTCAAGGCCGGGGCCAGCGGCGACGTGACCGTCAAAGACGGCGCGATCAAGACCGCCTGCCAGCAGGCCTGCCCGGCGGGGGCCATCACCTTCGGCAATACGCTCGATCCGAACAGCGCGGTGTCGAAGCTCAAGGCCCAGGACCGCAACTACACGGTCCTCGGCTTCCTCGACAACCGCCCGCGCACGACCTATCTCGCGCGAGTCCGCAACGTGAACCCGGCCATGCCTGACGCGAAGATCTGGAGCCTTGAGGAATACAAGTCCGTTTCCCACTCCGATCCCATGCAGGGCCATGGACACGCTCCCGCCGGTGAACAGAAGGGAGCCAAGCACTAATGAGCGCCGTCGTTGAACAAACCATCCCGTCCTCGGTGAAGATCGCCCCGCCGCCCGCCGAGCTGGAGCGCCAGCCCTTGGTGCTGCACAACCGCGGCATCGGCTGGCTTTCCGACCACATCGCGGGCATTTGCGAAGGCCCCGCCCCGAAGTGGTGGCTGCCCGCGTTCATCATGAGCGTCTCGTTGATGACGATGATGTTCGGCTGCATCGCCTACCTGATCGCGACGGGTGTCGGCGTCTGGGGCTTGAACCAGCCGGTCGAGTGGGCGTGGGACATCACGAACTTCGTCTTCTGGATCGGCATCGGCCACGCCGGCACGCTGATCTCGGCCATTCTTTTCCTGCTGCGGCAGAAGTGGCGCACGTCGGTGAACCGCGCGGCCGAGGCGATGACGCTCTTCGCCGTGGCGTGCGCCGGCATCTTCCCGGTGATCCACGTCGGCCGCATCTGGTATGCCGTCTGGTGGCTGCCGCCGATTCCGAACAACTACTCGATCTGGGTGAACTTCCGTTCGCCGCTGCTCTGGGACGTGTTCGCCGTCTCGACCTACGGCACGGTTTCGCTGCTGTTCTGGTATACCGGGCTCATTCCCGACCTCGCCACGATGCGCGACCGCGCGACGAGCAAGGTGAAGAAGTTCCTCTACGGCTTCTTCGCGTTCGGCTGGACCGGCTCGAACCGCCACTGGAGCAACTACGAGAAATGCTACCTGCTGCTCGCCGGCCTGAGCACGCCGCTGGTGCTCTCCGTGCACTCAATCGTGTCGTTTGACTTCGCCGTATCGCAGCTCCCGGGCTGGCACACCACGATCTTCCCGCCTTACTTCGTCGCGGGCGCCGTGTTCTCCGGCTTCGGCATGGTGCTCACGCTCCTCATCCCGCTGCGGACGCTCTGCAAGCTGGAGGACATCGTGACCGTCCGGCACGTCGAGTTGATGTGCAAGGTCATCCTCGCGACGGGATCCATCGTCGGCTACGCCTACGGCATGGAGTTCTTCATCGCCTGGTATGGCGGCAACCCCTACGAGCTGGCGGCGTTCAAGAACCGCGCGTTCGGCCCCTACTGGTGGAGCTACTGGTGGATGATCTCGTGCAACGTGATCTGCCCGCACCTCTTCTGGTTCAAGAAGCTCCGCTCGAACATGCTGTTCGTCTTCATCGTGAGCATCTTCGTGAACATCGGCATGTGGTTCGAGCGCTTCGTCATCATCGTGACCTCGCTGCACCGCGATTACCTGCCGTCGAGCTGGGGTTACTTCCGGCCCACCTGGGTGGATGTCTGCACGTTTGTGGGCAGCTTCGGGCTGTTCATGACCCTGTTCCTCCTGTTCATGCGCTATCTGCCCATGATCGCAATTTCCGAAGTGAAGGGCGTCACGCCGCAGGCTGATCCGCATCATCCGCAGGGCGGCGCCAAGCACGGAGGGCACCACTGATGAACGCTTACGGTCTCATGGCGGTATTTGAAACCCCTGCCGACGCGATGCACGCGGCGGAGAAGGTGCGCGACGCCGGCTACTCCAAGTGGGACGTCCACACGCCCTTTCCCGTCCACGGGATGGATGCGGCGATGGGCCTCTCGAACTCCAAGGTCGGCTGGTTCACGTTCCTCGGCGGAGCCACCGGCTACACCTCGGGCATGATCATGATCTGGTGGATGAACGCCTACGACTACAAGATCATCATCGGCGGCAAGCCCATGATGAGCCCGTTCTACAGCTTCCCGGTGAGCTATGAGATGACAATTCTCCTGGCCTCCTTCGGCTCGCTGATCGGCATGTTCCTCCTGAACCGGCTTCCCCGGCTGCACCATCCGCTGCTCAAGAACCGCAAGTTCTGCACCGGCGCGACGCACGACAAGTTCATCCTCGTCGTCGAGACGGCGGACCCGAAGTTCAACGACCAGGAAACCCGCAGGCTGCTCGCGTCCGCCGGCAGCAAGCACATTGAGATGGTGGAGGACTGACATGCGTTACTTCTTCGCCTTTCTCCTGGGCCTCGCGCTCCTATCGGCGACCGTCTTCGGCATCGCCGGACGGCGCGGAGTGGATTTCCGCAAGCCGCCGTTGGAAATCTTCGACGACATGGTGCGGCAGGCCAAGCTCCGTCCACAGGTGCCCAACAGCTTCTTCACCGACGGCCGCAGCTCGCAGCCGCATGTGGCGGGCACGGTCGCGCAGCGCATCGACGACCGGAACAACGACACCTGGCAGGGCACGGACAGGAACACCGGCATCATCCCCGGCACGACCAACTTCGTGGCGACCATCCCGGTGCCCGTGACATCGGCTCTCCTGGCGCGCGGCCGCGAGCGCTACAACATCACCTGCCTCCCCTGCCACGGCCCGATCGGCGACGGCAACGGCATCACCAAGAAGATCGGCGCGATGGCGGTCGTGGGAAATCTCCACGACCAGCGCATCGCCAGGCAGTCCGACGGCGAACTCTTCTTCGTCCTCTCGAACGGGCGGAACCTGATGCAGGGCTACGCTTCAAACATTGAGATCAACGACCGCTGGGCCATCGTCGCCTATGTCCGCGCCCTCCAGCGCGCGCGCCTGGCCACCTTGGACGAAGTTCCCGCTGCTGACCGTGCCTCGCTGAAGTGATTCCCATGACCACGCACGCTTTTTCATTCTTCTCCGGCCTGCGGTTGCGCTGGGCGGCGGCAGTCGCCGTCGTCTTCGCCGCTGCGCTGCTCGGATCGCGCGTCACCGCTGCGGAACACGCCGCGCCCGCCAAGGCTGAAGCGCCGGCCGGGCATCAGGCTCAAGCGGCCCATGCCGCGCCCGCCGCCCACGGGACGGCGGCCTGCACGGATTGCTGCGCTGCGGAGCCGTCGTGGCAGAAGAAGTTCGGCTATGCCTATCTCACGGCCTACATGTTCTGCCTGAGCTTCTGCCTGGGCGCTCTCTTCCTCGTCATCCTGAACCATCTTTTCGATGCGCAGTGGATGCTCCCCATCCGCCGCTTCCTCGAACACATCGCGTGCCTGCTGTGCCCGACGATGTTCATCCTCTGGCTGCCCATCGGCTATCTCGCTCCGCACATCTTCCCGTGGATGGGTCCTGAGTTGCAGGCCAATCCCGATCACTCGCTCCTTGCGAAGTATCCGCTCTTCACGCCAGCGGCTTTCTACATCGTCTCCGCCGTGCTGTTTGTCGTCTGGTATGTGGTCGCGCACGGCCTGCGCCGCGCCTCGCTTGCGCAGGACAAGGACGGGGCCGTGGCTCACACGCGCACCATGCGTCGGTATGCCGCCGCCGGCATCTTCTGCTTCGCCTTCAGCCTCACCGGCGCGGCGATCTACTGGATGAAGGCGCTGTCCCACCAGTTCTTCTCCACGATGTATGGCGTGGTTTACTTCGCCGGCAGCGTGTGGGTGACGCTCATCACGACCTACTGGCTGCTGCTCTACTTCCGCAACCGCGGCGAGCTCAGGGATGTGGCGCGCGAGGTCACGTTCCACGACTGCGGCAAGCTGTTCTTCGCCTTCACCGTCTTCTACGCCTACATCCACTTCAGCCAATACTTCCTGATCTGGAACGCCGCCGTCCCCGAGGAAACCTTCTGGTATGTCGCCCGCGAACAGGGGAGCTGGTGGTGGGTCGGCATGGTCACGGTCTTCGGCCACTTCTGGATGCCGTTTCTGTTGCTGCTGCCCATCCACCGGAAGCTGAACTTTGGTTTCATGAGCACGATGGCCGGCTGGGCGTGGTTCTGCCACTACATGGACCTGCAGTTCAACATCGGCCCGGTGCTGTATCCCGACGGCCTGACTCTGACGTGGCGCGATCCGCTGTGCCTCGTGGTGCTGCTCGGCGTTTTGATCTTCCGTTTCACCAGCGCCTTCAACGCCCATCCGCCCTATCCGCAGCGCGACCCGCGTGTGGCCGAGGCCATGGGCGTGTATGTTGAACCGGCGTCCAGCAAGGCCGCGCACTGACCCGCACCACCATGAGCTGCCACGATTCCCAAGACTCCTGCTGCAGCGCGAGCTGCCGCTCCAAGCTCGCCTACTTCATCGGCGCGCTCGTCGTCATCCTGCTCGGCGTCGGCCTCAATGCGATGCTCAAGAGCTACACCGAGACCGGCGCGCAGGCCGCCCGCGAGGCGCGCGCGAAGGAACGCGCCAAGGCCCAGTCAGAAATCCGCCAGACAGCCGCACAGGAACTCAACACCGCCGGCGTCATGAACAAGGAAAAGGGCTTCTACCGCATCCCGGTGCAGGCCGCGATGGAGCTGACCTTGAAGGATTATCAAAACCCCGCCGCCGCGCGCTCAAACTTCATCGCCCGGGTGGACAAGGCGAACGCCGCCCCGCCCAAGGCCCCGGAGAAGAAGAGCGACTTCGAGTGAGCTGCCCGCGGCACCAGACGTAAATTCGTGTCCCTCGCCGGCCGAACTGAAATGACCACCTCACAGACCAGCAGCCAGACCGCCTGCGCCGCCGCGCCGTCCGTTGCGGAGGTCGAGGCATCGTGCCGTCTGCCGGTGCTGTTCCTCGCCTTCAGCGGAGTGAAATGGCTCGTCTTCGGCGCGGTGCTTGCGCTGCTCGCCAGCGTCCAGCTTCACAACCCCGCCTTCATGGAGGGTTGTCCGTGGGTGACCTACGGCCGCCTCCGGCCCGCCGCCATCAACGCGCTGACCTATGGATTCGCGTTGCAGGCCTCCTTCGGCCTCGCGCTGTGGCTCATCGCCCGGCTCGGGCGCGCACCGCTCGCCAGCCCGCTCGGCCTGTTCATCTCCGGCATCTTTTGGAATGTCGCCGTGGCGGTCGGTGTCTTCGGCATTCTCGCGGGGGACGCAACGGGCTTTGATCTGCTCGAGTTCCCGCTCTACGCCGCGCTGCCGCTTTTCGCCAGCTACGCCTGCCTTGGCGCGTGGGCGCTGATCTCGCTCAAGGCCCGCACCGAGCGGCCCCTCTACGTTTCGCTCTGGTTCGTGCTCGCCGGGTTGCTGTGGTTCCCGTGGATACTCTCGACCGCCCAGGGCCTGCTGCTCGGCTGGCGGGTGCCGGGCGTCGTGCAGGCCATCGTGGCCGGCTGGTTCGGAAACAACCTCCTGCAAATCGTCCTGACCGGTTCCGCGCTCGCGACGCTGTTCTACTTTGTCCCGAAGATGGTGAACCGCCCGCTTGCCAACCCGTTGCTTGCGCAGAGCGGGTTCTGGCTCCTGCTCCTCCTCGGCGGCTGGGGCGGACTTGCCCAGCTCTCGGCCGTCCCGGCGTGGATTCCCGCCGTCAGCGGCGCGGCAAACGTCCTCGTGGTCGTCCCTGTGCTCGCACTCCTCGTCTGTCTTTACCAGACCGCCGAGGGAAAGATCGCGGAGACGTGGAAAGCCAGCGCGGTCTTCCGCTTCATGGCCGTCGCGGCGGTTCTGCTGCTCTGCATGACCCTGCGCACCGCGGTTTTCGGCGGCCATCTCGCCCAGTTCACTTTCTGCAGCTCCGCCCGCACGGACATCGTGCTGCTCGGCGTGTTCGGTCTCTCCGTGCTCGGCGCTCTGCATTACATCGTGCCGCGTCTCACGACGGGCGACGATGCCCTGCCTTCCGACGGGCTGGTTGACCTTTCCTTCTGGGCGGCGCTCTTCGGCGTGCTCGCCGTCGGCATCGGCTTCAGTCTCGCGGGCTTCAAGCAGGCTGCGGTGAACGGCGCGGCGGACAGCAAGTTCATCGAAGGTGCGGTCACGGGCATCGCGGGCAACCTCAAGCTCGTCACCGTCGGTTACGCTGCGGTGACGGTTGCCGCCCTCGCTTTCCTCGCCAACTTCGCGCTGGCCGTGCGCCGCTGCTGTGCCGCGTGCTGTGGAGGTGCCCGATGAGACACGGACCCCTGATTGCCGCCGGTGCGCTGGTTTCCCTCGCCTGCTCGTGGGCGGCGTTGGTGATGGCTCCGCAAGTCCAGCTCTCGGGCCTTGCTCCCGCGCCCATCCCGAACACGGCTGACGTTCACCCAGCCGCCCGGCCCGGCCTCGCGGCACAGGGCGCGGAGGTCTATCGCTCGCTGGGCTGCTACCAGTGCCACACGCGGCAGGTGCGTCAGGACGCACTGCTCTACGGCACCCGGCTGCTGGAGACCGGCTCCAACACGAGCACCATCAACCTTGAGCTGCCCGGCAGCGGGAAGACGAACCTCGTCAATCTCGACCTGCTCCTTGCCTTGGCAAAGGCCCGCACAGACCTCGGCGTCACTGCGGTTTCCGTTGCGCCCGCCGTGGCTGCCGACACGAACGCCGCGCCCAGACTGAAGCAGTTTGCCGCGGACCTTGCGCTGTTGAAGCGGACTGACGAGAAGTCCGGCATCGTCCGCTCCAAGTCCGGGCAGACCATCAATGATCTCGCCGCGAAGCTCCCGGCGGAAATCCTCGTGAAGACCGGCCCTGACCAGGCTGAACGGGCCGTGAAGCTGCTCAACGACGCCGGCGGCAAAGCCGAGCTGGTCATCTACAACCTCGGGCCGGACATCAAGCGGGGCTGGGGCGCGCGCCGCAGCGTGGCCCGTGATTTCGTGAACGATTCGCCGGTGTTGCTCGGCAGCCTGCGGGTCGGCCCCGATCTCGCCGGCATCGGCACCCGCGCGCCGGAGAAGTTCGCCGCGCCGTGGAAGCCCGCGACCACGAACCTCGCCACGGAGCTGGAGAACCGGCTGCTGATGCATCTCTACAACCCGCGCCTGCTCGCCCCCGCTTCCATC
>JBAYGL010000107.1:0-12481 GCA_041666725.1 Limisphaerales bacterium | reverse complement strand
CGTCGGTGGCGAGCGCGGCGGTAGTCGGGTTGCTGCCAAAGTTGTTTTTTCCGAAACTCTCGGTGGCGCGGACGAGTTTGACCGGCCCGTAGTGGGACAGGCTGCCAGCCTGTCGGGTAGCTGCGGGCGGCCCGCCCGCAGGCGGCTCCGGCGGGCTGGCAGCCCGCACTACAGTGACTGGCAGGCTGCCCGTCCTACTGCCTGCGGCGTAATTGACCTGAAACTCGCCCATGAAGAAGTCGCCCTTGCGGCCTTCGTAGTAGGTCATGCCCGGGCCGTGTCCCGGCAGGCGTTCGTCCGGCATGGCTTCGAGACGGATGGCGGTGATGCCGGTTGAGCCGGGGCGGAACGTGAGATCGTAGGTGTCGCTCTTGGTGATGTCGCCGCTGGCAAAGACCGAGTCGTCCGGCTGGACGGTGAGCAGCGGGAGGTTGGACTTCGCCTCTGTCGGCCGCAGCGGCTTCCACTCAACGACGTGCCCGCGTTCCGTTTTCAGCCAGGCGGCAAATTTCTTTTCCAGGTTCTCAGGGCCGGAGGTCGCCGGGACCGCGTTGGTGTCCACTGGAAATTTTTTCGGCAGCTCGGCCAGCAGGCGGGCGGCGCGCTCCATGTTGTTACGGTGCTGCTCGTCCACGGACGCATCGGGCAGGTCGAGTTCCGGCTCGTCGGCGTTGTTCAGGAACGCCATCAGCGAATAAAACTCCGAATGGGGGATGGGATCGTATTTGTGCGTGTGGCACTGGACGCAGCCCATGGTCAGGCCCAGCCAGGTGGTTCCGGTGGTCGCGACTCGATCCACCATCGCGTAGAAACGAAACTCCAGCGGGTCGATGCCTCCCTCCTCGTTGAGCATCGAGTTGCGATGGAAGCCGGTCGCCACGACGGGGTCTGGCGTCTGGCGTTTGGGGTCTGGGGGGAGGAGGTCGCCCGCGAGCTGGTGGATGGTGAACTGGTCGAAGGGCAGGTCCGCGTTGAGCGCGTGGATGACCCAGTCGCGCCACGGCCAGATGGGGCGGGGGCGGTCCTTCTCGTAACCGTTGGTGTCGGCGTATCGGGCGAGGTCGAGCCACTTGCGCGTCCAGCGTTCGCCGTAGTGCGGGGAGGAAAGCAGTTTGTCGGCAAGATTGGCGATTGCCGATTGCCGACTGCCGATTTGAACGGATTTCACGAAATCATCAGCCTCCTCGGGCGTCGGCGGCAGGCCGATGAGGTCGAGGTAAAGGCGTCGGACAAGCGTGTAATCATCGGCGGGCGCGGACGGCTTCAAGCCTTCTTTCTCCAGCCGCGCAAGGATGAAGTAGTCGATCGAGTTCTGCGGCCATGCGGCCAGTTTCACTTTGGGCAGCGCGGCCTGCCTGGGTTTGCTGAACGCCCAGTGCGGCTGGTAGTTCGCACCGCCGGCGATCCAGCGGCGGAGGATGTCCCGCTCCGAGGTCGTGAGCTGCTTCTTTGTTTCCGGCGGCGGCATGACCTTGTCGTGGTCGGCGGAGGTGATGCGGCGGAGGAGTTCGCTCCGGTCGGGCTTGCCGGGGACGATGGCGCTTTTGCCGGACTTGGCGGGCTTGAGGGCTTCGTCCCGGAGGTCGAGGCGGAGGCGGGCCTTGCGTGCGTTCTCATCCGGGCCGTGGCAGGCGAAACACTGGCGGGAAAGAATCGGGCGCACGTCACGTTGGAAATCCGGCGCAGGTGTGGCGGCGGAGACAGCGAGACTCAACCCAAGCAAAGCGGCGAGCGAGGCGGTAGTAAGTTTCACGCGACGGGTCACGGCAACAGGATAGACGGAGAAGAGCGCGCTGGGAATAGTCGAAAGTAAGCGAATGTCCGCCAGCCGCAGCGCGGCGTGAGATTGTAGCCCACGGCGTGAGCCGTGGGGAAAGTCGTGATCAAGACAAAGCCCCGATAGGGGGCGGCAGAGGGAATACCTGCGGGAGATTATCTGTCGCCCCGCTGGCGCTGAGTCATTTGCTTGGCTCGAAGTAGCGCGCGAAGTTTCGCGATTCTGTGACCTCGACCGTTTCACCGGGCTTGCGTGTGACGCGGGCGGATGCGCCGGGCGTGGACTCCACCAACGCCAAGCCACGCTGCGGGCCGACGACGCAGGTGGTGGTGGACAGGCTGTTCGCTGTCAGGCAGTCGGGCGCGATGATGACCACGAGGCTGTGGTCGGTCATGCCCAGGCCCGTGTGCGGGTCCACGATGTGGGAGTAGCGCTTGCCGCCCAGCTCGACGTGCTGGAACAAATCGCCGGATGTGGCAAAGCCGCAGTTGCGCAGCGAGAGGAAGCGTGCCGGCGGAGCGCCGGGCGCGTCCAACGGCGCGAGTTCGATGCGCCAGCCGGAGCGGGCCGGCGGCGGATCGCCGATGGCCATGTCGCCGCTGCCGGTGACGAGCGCGCGGGTGAGGCCGTGCTTGTGCAGGACGCGGAGCGCCTCGTCCAAGGCGCGCCCCTTCGCGATGGACCCGAGGTCGAGCCGCATGTTGGGCACAAGCAACTTCGCCGTGTTTGCGCGCGGGTCGAGGATGACTTTCCGCCAGCCGACGCGCGACCTTGTCTGCGCGAGGACCTCCGGCGCGGGCAGTTCACGCTGTCGCCTCGCGCGCCGCCAGACTTGCACGAGCGGGCCGACGGTGATGTCGAACGCCCCGTCGGAACGCCGCGACATGGCCTGGGCCACGTTCAGCAGCCGCCACAGTTCGCCGCTCACCTTCACCGCCTGTCCGCTGCCGGAGGTGCGGGAGAGTTTGCTCAATTCGCTGTCGTCCTCGTAGTCGCTGTAAACCTGGTTCAGCTCCGCGACGCGGGCGAAGGCGGCGCTCGCGGCGGTGCTGGCGGCGGTCTCGTTCTCCGCGTAGAGCACGATGCGGAAGGGCACGCCCATCTGAGCCTGCTCGAACTCGAAGCGCTGGAGTGACCCTGGTTGAAGCGAGTGGCATCCTGCGAGCAGGAATCCCAGCGTCGCCAGCAGGGCTGCACCCGCCACGTGACGCAAGGCCGGGGCTCTGAGCGCTCCTCTTTGTGATTGGCCCGCGACAGGCCGCCTGTTAGCTTTCATCAACGGTTGCATTCCTACACACGCTTATGTTCTCCGTCATTGATACCGAGTTGCTGAACAAAATCACAGAGCAGGGCATCACTTTTCTTTTCGACTACGGCCCGAAGCTGCTCGGGGCCGCCATCATCTTCATTGTGGGCCTGATGGTCGCGATGCAGGTGGGCAAGGTGCTTCAACGCTGGCTGGGCACCAAGGATCTGGAGCCGCCCGTCCGCATCCTCATCGTGCGCGTGGCGCGCTTGATGGTGATGGGGCTGACGCTGATGCTCGTCCTGGAGAAGGTCGGCGTGGCCATCGCGCCCATCATCGCCGGCCTCGGTGTGGCGGGCGTGGGCGTGGGCCTCGCGTTGCAGGGCGTGCTCGGCAACCTCATGGCCGGACTGCTCATCATCTTCACCAAGCCCTTCCGCGTCGGCGAATACATCGAGATTCACGGGGTTCACGGGCAGGTCCACGCCATCGAGCTCTTCTCGGTCATCCTCGTCCACGCAGACCGGTCGCGCGTGGTGATCCCGAACCGCAAGATCATCGGCGAGATTCTCCACAACTACGGCTCCATCCGGCAGCTCGACTTGAGCGTGGGCGTATCCTACTCGACGGACTTGAACAAGTCGCTCAACGCGGTCAATGCCGTGCTGGCACGCATGCCCGTGGTGCTCAAGGACCCGGCTCCCGTGGTGGGCGTCGCGGGATTTGGCGACTCGGCCATCACCATCGCCATCAAACCGTGGACGAAGGTGGCCGACTTTGGCGCGGCTGGCGGGGCGGTGAATCAGGCAGTCATCGAGGAGTTCCGCAAGCAGGGCATCGAAATGCCATTCCCGCAGCGGGAAATCCGCGTGCTGAACGAAACCGGGCTGACGGGCAAGGCGGCCTGAGGCCGCTTTTGTTTGGCGTCCACGCTTCAGCGTGTCCGGCCGGCGGGGCACCCTCAAGGGTGGACACCGAACACTGCGGTCGGCTGCATCAACTCTCAGCCCTGCAGCAGCAGCCCGCGAATCTGCGGCACGCTGGCGGTGCCGGTGGTGCCGAGCTGGTGGATGACTACGGACGCGGCGGCGTTGGCCAGCTCGATGGCCTCGCGCAGCGTTGCCCCGGCGGCGAGGGCGACGGTGAGGTTGGCGGTGACGGAATCGCCAGCGCCCACGATGTCAATCGGCCCGCGCAAGGGCAGGCAGGGCACGTGTTCCACTTCTCCACTCGGAGCAGCGCCGAGGATGCCGCGTTCGGATAGGGTGACGAAGACTTCCCGGCCATTCTGCTCCGCCAGCGCACGGGCGGCTTCGCCGATTTGGGTCAAGCTCGCGTCTTGGGCAAGACCGGTGAGGGTGCTCAATTCGGCGAGGTTCATCTTGAAGGTGACAGAAGGCCAGCCGCGCAATCCGCGCCGGGAATCGGCCACGACCGGCGTGCCCGGGTTGCCGTGGGGAAAACTTCCAAGGAGCGGCAGAATTCGGGAAGTCACGACGCCGGTGTCGGGAATGTCCACCTGGTCCATGACGGCGACGCCGTCCACCTTGAACCGCAGATCGCTGATCGAATTCCAGATTTCGCCCGCCAGCAGGGCCGGCGTCGGTTCCCAATTTTTGGAATCCAGCCGGCTCTGTTCCTGTGGTGCCTGGCCGGGATGCATCATCAGCGGCTTGCAGTAGGTGAAGGTCCGCCGCAGCGGCGTCCGTTGGAAGTGTTCCAGCCTCACGCCCGGCATGGCCGCAAGTGCGCGGTGCAACTCGAAACCCTCCCCGTCGTCGCCGCAGAAGCCCACCGGCCAGATCGTGCCCGCTCCCAGCGCGCAAAGATTGTTGAGGATGGTCCCCGCCGCGCCCGGCTGCGAGCGCACGCGCACGACATTGTGGACCGGCAGGCCGGTCTCGATGGAGGTCTCGGCCTTCGCCGGGTCAATCTCCAGATACCGGTCGAGGCAGAAGTCGCCGACGAGCGCGAGCCGCAGCGACGAGTAGCGGTCGGTGATTTCAGCAAAGCGGGCCGGGGTCATAAGGGGAGGAATTGGCCGCGAAAGAGCACAAAGGACGCAGAGAAGAAACTTTCAACGTCCAACTTTGCGCTCTCTGCGCCCTCTCGCGGCAAAAACTCTTTCATCACCACTTGTAGCGCGGTTCGGGGTTCGGGTCGCCGATGTCGGGGATGTCCGTCTTTGCCGCCGTGCGGCCGTGGAGCGCCTCCAGTTTGTGGAAGAGGTGATGGAGGAACGCCACGTTGTCGCATTGCGCGTAGTGCATCGTGCCGCCCATGCGGGAGAAGCTTTTGCAGAAGCGCAGATAGTAGGCCGGGTTGTCGCGCGGCGGCTCGCCCTGGGTCCAGTCCCAGTTGCCGCCGTCCTGCAAGTCCACCACGTAAATGCTGTGGCCGCTGACGATGGGACGGCCCGCTTGCAGGCGCAGGTTGTTCACGCAACTGATGCTCTTCTCGAAGACCTGCGGCCCCATGATGGCCGAGCCAACGCTCAGGACCACGCCGCCGTCGAGCTTCTCCACCGAGCCGCCGAACAGCGCGAAGTCCACGCCCGCCGCGCGGCCGATGACGCCGCCGTTGAACCACGGGTGGTTCGAGATGATGTCGTAGCCGATGCCGGGATGGACGGTGAAGGGCACCTCGTGTCGCGCGGCCTGCGCAAGCACGCTGGAGTTGCGATGCGGATGCGCGACGATGTGCGGGCCGGGCTTGAGGCCGAAGCGCTGGATGGCTTGCAGCAGGTCCGCGCGCGCCGATGTGAGCGGGTGGCCCGGTTCGGCTTGAATCTGCTTCGTCAGCTCGGCCTCGGTCGGGATGAAGCCGCCGTCCTCGTAGATGAACTTGCCGAGCGATTTGCCGTAGCCGAAGCCGCGCACGCCGCCGAGCAGCAGCGCGAGATGGATGTAGCGCCCCGTCTCATCCCAGGTGCCGAAGCTGCCGGTGGCGACGTTGTCGCGCACGCTCTCGGTCGAGCGGCCCAGCCAGGAGAACTCCCAGTCGTGAATCGTCCCCGCACCGTTCGTCGCAAGGTGCGAGAGGAAGCCACGGTCGAGCATCTGGCTGAGGAGAAGCTGGCCGCCGTTCTTCACGAGGTGCGCCCCGTAGATGAACATGACCGACGCGCCGCGTTCGAGCGCGGCCTTGATGTCGCGGGCGCAGCGCCCGATGAGCGCGGCGTTGAAGTCGCTGACCGGCGGCGGCGTGTTGGTCGGCTCGACGAGCACCTCGTCCACCGTGCTCATGCTTTTGCGCTGCGCGAGCGGGAAGACGCGTATTTTAGAGAAATCGAGGGGCGGAGGCGGGTTTAACATGGGCAAAATTGCGAATGGCGAACGGCGAACGGCGAATCGTGTGCCACGTTCGGTTGTCCCGGAGGGACGACTGATCGTAGCCGGTGGCAAGGTGAGCCAGAGGCGAGCCGCCGCCACCGGACTGGCACCGGAAAGTCGGGCACCCCAGCGGGGTGCATGAGCGTGGAGCCTAATGAGCGTTCATGCGCCCCTGCCGGGGCGCGGCTCGCTCCGGGGCAAAACCGGTGGTTGCGGCCTGCGGCCTGACCACCGGCTACCATCAAGTCTCCCGCCGGGAGACTCGCCGTCCGGACTGACTCAGCAAGACTGTGCAATTTGTCGGTCATTGCGAATGGCCGTTCGTCATCGCTCGCCCAGCAGCAGCTTCACCAACTGCTCGTGACACTGGTAATCAGGAATCACCAGATCCGCGCCCGCCGCGATGAGCTGCGTGCGCTTCTGTTCGTGGATTTTTCCGGAGCCGATTTCCGTCTCATCGCTGGCGACGGCCACGGCGAGTCCGCCAAGTTCCTTCGTGTGGTGCAGTTCGACCGGACCATCGCCGAAGGAGAGCAGGCGCTCTCCGGGGATCCCTTCCTCGCGGAGAATCCGGTCGAAGACCATGCCCTTGGAAAAGCGTGTGTGGTCCTCGTGTCCGCCATGGATGCGTCCGTCGAAGTAGCGGGCGAGGTCGAGCAGCTCCGCCTCCTCTTTCACGAACCGCTCCAGCGTGCTGCTCAGGATGTAGAGCTTCAGCCCGCGGTTGCGCAGACGCTCCAGCAGCGCGCGCGCGCCGGGCACCACAAAGCTGTCCGGGCTGGCACCGTCGCGGATGCGCTGGCTGCGCGCGGCAATGTCGCGTTCGAGACGCAGCGTGTATTCGGCGAGGTAGCACTGCGGCTCGCGGACCTGTCCGCCGCGTTCGCCCACATGCCCGGCGAAGCGCACCATCTGGTGGATCGTCTGCCGGCCGTTGAAGGAGATGATTTCGCGCATCAGCTCGGCGCGCAGCGCGGCCGGGTCTTCGCCGGCGCGCGGCGGAAGCATCTCAAGAAACATCCCGAGCATGATGTCCGGCCAGCCGTGGCGGATGAGGGAGAGCGTGCCATCGAAGTCGAAGACGGCATGGGTGAGTCCGGGGCGGGGGGCGAATCCGGGACAAATCTCAATCCCGATGCTGGCGGCGGCGGTCATCTGCACGGCCTCCAGTTAAGGGCAGCGGGGTAAAATTGGCAACGCCGCGAGAGTTTTGAATTTCATCTCGCCGTCGCAAGTCAGTCGGATCACTCTGGGCATGTGGATCGGGAGCGGAGCGGAATTTTTCCTATCGACCGCCCAAGCCGTTTTTTTGTGAACCGCGACGAACATCCTCTGGACGAGAACCGCTGGCGCGCCGCGCGTCCGGTGAATTTGTCACAGGATGCGCTTGCCGGAGTGCCGCCGGATTTCCGATGGCTCACCGCCTTCAGCATTTTCTCCGTGCTCCTGCTGCTGTTGGGCACGTTTCTGCCGGCGAACTGGAAGTCGCTTCATCCCGCGCTGCTTGAACGGGCGGGGCAGGGGACGCCGATCGCCTCCAGGCTGGGGCTGGCCGCTGTGAAGGCGCAGAAGCCCGGCGTGGCCACGCTTGCACTCTCGGCGGCGAACGCGGTGAAGGACGACGATGCAGCGAAGCTCACCGCGGAACTCGCCGCTTTTGATGCCGGCGGCGGCTGGACGACCTGGGGCGGACGCGATCCGTTCATCGAGTCGGTCTTCAAGGACAAGTCGCCAGTCCGGCCCGTGAGCGAGGCCATCCTGCCGTTTTTGCTGGGCGAGACGAACCGCGCGGTGCTCCGCGGGCATCTCGCGTCGTCGCGTTCGCCCGGCGTGCAGGCCATCCTTCAAACGCGCGGGCTCTCCAGCACCACGCTGTTTGTGCCGGCGGGCCAGCCCGGCGGCCAGCCGTTCGAGGCGACGATTCTGCTCACGGCCCTGCTCTATCAGGGCGAGCGGTTCTCCGCCCTGCTGGCGCAGGACATCCGTGTGACCGCCGAGAAAGCGAACGAATCGCGGCTTGCGGCCGAGTGGGAGGCCGTGTGCATGGACATGCTCACGCTGTCGCGGAGGCTGGACTGGACACAGCTCCAGGAACTTCTGCGGGTCATCCCGAGTGCGAAGGCGTTGAGGGATTTCACGCAACTTGCAAAGGCGGCGCCGGACAACTTCTCCACGCTCTACACCGCGTCGCTGCTCACGAAGGCCCCGGACAAAATCGCGGATTATCTGCTGCGGTTCGGGAAGGCCGGGGCGGACGATCTTGCGAGGGCGCTCGCGCACGGCGAAGGCGCGGTGCGGCTGCTGGTGGAGCGCTCGCTGCCGCTCGGGCCGGCGCGCGCGACGCCGGGCTTCCTGGCGGGCTGGACGCTTGCGGCTCCGCGCGGGATGCTGGCGGCGAAGGTGATTTGCTTTTTGCTGGCCGGCTTTGGATTCTTTTTGGTGTGGCGCGAGCTCTCACCCGTCCAACCCGGCGGGCGTTCTTCCGTGGGCGTGCGGATGGTTCACGGCCAGCGCGCCGTGGTGGCGCTGGGGCTGGCGATGATGCTGCTCGCGGCGGGCGAGCCGTTCCTGCTCAAGCCGCTGGGCTCGCCGGAATTCCGCCTGCGCCTGAAGCTGCCGGTGCTGACGAATTCACCTGTTCCGACTGACAAGACCGAGACTGCAACCAAAACGAAACCGCGTATGGACCTATCTACAATTCTAAGCATCGTGCTCTTCGCTGCGCTGCAGGTGGCCGTGTATGCCATCTGCATCATGAAGATCCGCGAAATCGAAATGTCCACCGCCTCGCCCCAGCTCAAGATGCGCCTGATGGAGAACGAGGAGAACCTTTTCGACTCCGGCCTCTACGTCGGCATCGCCGGCACCGCCACCGCCCTCGTGCTGCAAGTGCTGCAAGTCATCGAGGCCAACCTCCTCGCCGCCTACGCCTCAAATCTGTTTGGCATCGTGACGGTGGCTCTCGTGAAGATTCACCACGTCCGCGCCGCCAAGCGCCGGCTCATCGTGGAATGCCAGGAGGAGGCGGACGAGCGGGAGACGGCGACGGCGTAACCCAACTTTCGGAGCCATGAACAAGACGCTGCTCCTCATCATCTGCGACTTCCTGTTGCTGAACCTGCTGGCGCTTACGGATTGGCGGCGGGCTGAACCGTCCCCCACGCGCAAGCCGCCGGTGCCCGAGGTCAGCGCCAACGCTGCGCGCCAGAACCAGGACCTCGTGGACATGATGAAGCTGGCCTTTGAACGCGAGCAGGCCGCCCGCACCCAGCTCCAGCAGCGCCTTCAGTTTGCGGAGTCGGATTCGCAAAGCCGCGCGCAGACGCTCGCGCAGTTGCAGGCGCAGAAGAGCCAGCTGGAGGTGAACCTCCAGCAGTCCCAGACGGCGGCGAAAGATTTGTCCCAGCGTTACGCGTCTGCGGCGAAGCAGGCGGCGGACGCCCGGCAGCAGCAGGATGCGCTCACCTCGGCGATCAAGAATGTCGAAGCCGAGAAGACGAAGCTCGTCCAGGACTTGCAGCAGCGGCAGCAGGCGCTGACGGCCATGGAGCAGCAGAAGAACACGGCATCCCAGCAGGCCTCGAACCTCGCGACCACCGTGAAGGTGGTGCAGGCGGAGAGGGATTTGATCCGCGAGCAGATGGAGAAGCAGTTGCAGGCCGCGCTGGCCGCGAAGCAGGCGGAGCTGGAGCGGCAGCAGCAGGCCCTCGCCGCGCTGGAAAAACAGCGGCAGGCCGCCACCGCCGAGGCCGCGCAGTTTGCGACCGCCGCCAAAGTCGCCGAGAGCGAGCGCAACATGCTGCGCGAGAACTTGACCGACCTGAAGCAGGAGGTCGCCTTCGTGCGGCGCGAGAAGGAGCAGCTTCAGTCTCAGACGGCGAAGCTCTCCGAGGGCGTGGGGCAGCTCGCGGCGAAGTCCGGCGAGCTGGCCAAGGAGATCCGTGAGAACACGCCCATCAACATGAACCTCATGTTCAGCGAGTTCCTCAGCAACCGCGTGGACATGGCGGTGTCCGCGCAGGTGCCTGGCATTTTCAGCCCGGGCAACCGGCTCAAGGAGGTCAAGAGCATCCTGGTGCATGACGGGCGCACCGTCATGGCCATCGCGCATGTCACTGACACGCCCTTCTCCCTGTCGCCGAACCCTCCGGCCATGGAGCGGGTCATCGCGCGCGTGGCCAGGGGGGCGCAGGTGCTGGGCAGCGGTGCGCTGACCTTCATCACCGCCGATCCGCGCCTCGCAGTGATTCCCGTGAACGCGCAGCAGGCGCTGGCGATGGGCGTGAAGATGTATCCGGTGGCGAAGAACCCGTTCAAGTTCGCCGAGGCCGTGCTGGTGAACCGCGGCGGCAAGCACTACGGCGAGGTCGAGTTCAAGCTCAACGCCGCCACGCCGGGCTACGTGAAGATGCGCAACCGCATCCTCAGCCGCGTGCTGCAGGGCGAGTTTTCGCCCTCGACCGGCGACATCGTGCTGAGCAAGACCGGCGAGTTCCTCGGCGTGATGGTGAACCCGGATTACTGCGCCGTGCTGCGGACCTTCGAGACGCTGCCCGGCTACACGTTCGATGAGAAGACCACCACCGACATGGTGAGGAACCGGCTCGTGGAACTCGGCACGCGGGTTTCACGCCTGCCCTTTGCCTTGCAGTGAGGAGTCATCCGCCGGGGCGGTCAAAAAACCCGGCGTGTTGGACAAGCCTTGGGGAGGCGTTTGTGTCCGCTCGGGACAGGATTCCAATGACATGAGTGCGGACACGACAGGCACTGGTTTTTCGCAGTCGCAGTTGCTGCCGTTCCTGCTGAACCCGGCTTCTTATCAGCATCGGCCGCGCACTGTGCGGCTCATCCAGACCCACGCTTCGCTGGTGTTTCTCGCCCCACCCTTTGTGTTCAAGGTGAAGAAGCCCGTGAACTTCGGCTTCCTCGACTTTTCTACGCTGGCGAAGCGCCGCCACTTCTGCGAGCGCGAGGTCGCCTTGAACCGCCGCCTGTGTCCCCGTGTGTATCTCGGCGTGGTGCCGATCACGCGTCGGGACGGGCGGTTCGCCTTCGGCGGCGACGGCGAGGTGGGGGAATACGCCGTGCAGATGCGCCGGCTCGCGGAGCACGGATTTCTGCTGCACCGGCTGCGGCGCGGCCGCCTGGGACGTGCGGTGCTGGATCGCCTCGTCGAAGTTCTCCAGGTGTTTTATGAAGCCCAGCATCCGACGGCGGAGGTCGAGGCGTGGGGGCGCGTGGCGCGGTTGAAAATCAGCACCGACGAGAACTTCCGCCAGACCCGCGGCTGTGTGGGACAGACGATTTCCCCGGCGGCCTTCAACGCCATCCGCGCGTTCACGAACGGCTTCTTCCAGACACATCGGGAGTTGTTCGTCCGGCGCATCCGTGAGCGGAGGATCCGGGACTGCCACGGCGACTTGCATCTCGACCACATTCACGCCGGACCGAAGGCGCTGCATGTGTATGACTGCATCGAGTTCAACGACCGGTTCCGCTACGTGGACGTGGCGAATGACATGGCGTTCCTGGCAATGGACCTCGATTTCCACCGTCGCCCGGATCTGGCGGCGCACTTCGTGGAGCGCATCGCGCGCGCGCTCAAGGACCGGGAGCTGCCCCGGTTGCTGGACTTCTACAAGTGCTACCGCGCCTATGTGCGCGGCAAGGTGGAAAGCCTGCACAGCAGGGCCGCTGCGGTGCCCGGGGCCGAGCGCCAGGAGGCAGCGGAGCACGCGCGACGTTACTTCCGGCTCGCGCTCCGATACGCGGTGGCCGGCTCGCGTCCGCTGGTGCTGCTGGTGATGGGCCGCATCGCCTCGGGCAAGAGCACGCTCGCCGAGGCGTTGGCGAAGGAGCTGGGCTGGCCGGTGGCGTCGTCCGACCGGGTGCGCAAGGAACTCGCCGGATTTCCGATTCAGGCCCGGGGTGACGCGACAGCACGGGCCCGGCTTTATTCTCCCGCGATGACGCGCCGGACCTACGCGGCGTTGCTGGCGACGGCGGAACGGCACGTGGCAGCCGGCGAGAGCTGCGTGCTCGACGCCACCTTCGGCAGCGCAGAGCTGCGGCGGGTTGCGATTCGCCGGCTCCGCCGCCGTGGCATCCGCTTTTTGTTTGTGGAAT
>JBAYGL010000106.1:0-12507 GCA_041666725.1 Limisphaerales bacterium | reverse complement strand
CGGCACGACCGGATGGTCCGGCAGAAAATCCACGAGATGCTCCGCCACGCCGATCGGTCCAACGCCGGGACCGCCGCCGCCGTGCGGGATGCAGAAGGTCTTGTGCAGGTTCAGATGGCACACGTCCGCGCCGATGAAGCCAGGCGAAGTGAGGCCCACTTGCGCGTTCATGTTCGCGCCGTCCATGTAAACCTGCCCGCCCGCGTCGTGGATGATCTGGCAAATCTCCCGGATGGTCCCTTCGAAGACGCCGTGCGTGCTCGGGTAGGTGACCATGAGGCACGCAAGGTTCGCGGCGTGCGCGGCGGCCTTCGCCCGGAGGTCGGCCATGTCAATGTTCCCCTGCGCGTCGCACGCGACGGCGACGACCTTGAGGCCGGCCATCGCCGCGCTCGCGGGGTTCGTGCCGTGCGCGCTGTTCGGGATGAGGCAGATGTCGCGATGAGCCTCGCCGCGGCTCTGGTGATACTTGTGGATGACCAGCAAGCCGGTGTATTCGCCCGCGGAACCGGAGTTGGGCTGGAGGGAGACGCCCGCGAAGCCCGTGACCTCGGCCAGCCACTGCTCCAGCTGCTGGAACAGCTCCTGATAGCCGAGCGTTTGCTTGAGCGGCGCGAAGGGATGGATTTTGCCGAACTCCGGCCACGTCACGGGCAGCATCTCGCTCGTGGCGTTGAGCTTCATCGTGCATGAGCCGAGCGGGATCATCGCCTGGCAGAGCGAGAGGTCGCGCGACTCCAGCTTGCGCAGGTAGCGCAGCATCTCGGTTTCGGAGTGGTGGCAGTTGAAGACCGGTGCGGTGAGGAACTTCGAGGTCCGCGCAAAGGCCGCGTAGTCGCAGGCTTCAGCTTGCGCGTAAAACTCCTCCAGCTTGAACGGCGTCTCAAATCCCGCGTTGAAGATGCGGACGAGCAACTCCACGTCGGCCAAGTCTGTCGTCTCGTCGAGCGCGACGCCGAGGGTGTCCTTGCCGAGTGTGCGCAGGTTCACACCGTGCTTCTCGGCGACGGTGATGATTTCCTTGCTCGTATAGCCCTTGAGACGGATGGCCAGCGTGTCGAAGCAGGTCGTGTTGAGCACCGCGTGACCGAGTTTCGTCACGCCCGCCGCGAGCACGCGCGTGTGCCGGTGGACGCGCAGCGCGATGGCCTTCAGGCCTTCCGGCCCGTGATAGACGGCATACATCGCCGCGATGTTTGCGAGCAGGGCCTGCGCGGTGCAGATGTTCGACGTGGCCTTCTCGCGGCGGATGTGCTGCTCGCGCGTGCCGAGCGCGAGGCGCAGGCCGGCCTTGCCGCGCGCATCCTTCGAGACGCCGACAAGCCGGCCCGGCATGTTGCGCTTGAAGGCGTCGCGCGTGGCGAAGAAGGCCGCGTGCGGCCCGCCGTAACCCAGCGGCACGCCGAAGCGTTGCGCGCTGCCAATACAAACGTCCGCGCCAAACTCACCCGGCGCGCGGAGCACCGTCAGCGCAAGAATGTCCGCCGCGACCACGACGAGCGCGCCCGCCGCGTGGGCCTTCGCCGCGAAGTCCGCGTAGTCCAGCACCGAACCAGTCGTGGTCGGGTATTGCACCAGCGCGCCGAAGACCGTGTTGTCAAACGCGAATGTCTCGTGGTTGCCCACGACCACTTCCAGCTTGAGCGCCGCCGCACGAGTTTTCACCAGGGCGACGGTCTGCGGATGGCAGGCGTCGGAGACGAAGAATTTTGCGCGGCTGTCGCCAGGAGCCATCGCGCGATGGCAGAGCGTCATGGCCTCGGCGGCGGCGGTGGCCTCGTCGAGCATCGAGGCATTGGCGATGTCGAGGCCGGTGAGGTCGCAGATCATCGTCTGGAAGTTCAGCAGCGCTTCGAGGCGGCCCTGCGAAATCTCGGCCTGATAGGGCGTGTATTGCGTATACCAGCCGGGGTTTTCGAGGATGTTGCGCTGGATGACCGGCGGCGTGATGCAGTCGTGATAGCCCATGCCGATGCAGGACTTGAACACCTGGTTCTTGCCGGCGATGGCCTTGAGCTGGCGCAGCGCGTCGAACTCCGAGAGCGGTGCGGGCAGGGTGAGCGGGTGCGACAGCCGGATGTCCGCAGGCACAAGCGTGTCGATCATCGCATCCAGCGAATCGAAGCCGAGTGTCTTGAGCATCTCGGCGGCTTCGGCAGGGCGGGGGCCGATGTGGCGGTGGACAAATGTGTCGGGATGGGCGAAGGCGGCGTGGGAGGCTGTCATCGAATCGGTTCCAGTCAGTTCTGAATTGTTACTGTGCGAAGCACCCGGCGAAGGTAGGAACGAGCCGGGGCAATGCAAGTTTGATTTGGGTTCAACCAACGAGTAGGAGACGACGTGAGGAGTCTCTCTTGTTCTGGACGGGAAGTTGGAGACTCCTCACGTCGTCTCCTGCGAGCAGGGAATGCCGGGCCGGAGGCTGGCGCTCCTTCTACTGCGGCTTACTTCTTCGAAGCCGCCTTCGCCCGCAGAAACTCCTCCATGTCTTTCTTCGGGTCGAAGTCTTTCGTGAGGCCGTAGGTGTCCCGGATGTGCGCCAGCGCGTTGTCGCGATAGCTTTCCTTGCCGGCCATCGGGAGCGTCACGGTTTCCCGCGTGGCATCCGTGCGACCAAAGCGCAGGTGAATCTCTCCGTTCTCGTGCGACATCGCGCCGCCCTGCCGGACGAACTCGGCGATGAAGTGCCGGAGCTTTTCGTCACTGTCCGTGCTCTTGTCAAACTCGGCTTTCGAGAGTGGAAAGCGGAAGCGCAGCTGCTGGCCGGTCAGCGTGAAGAATGGCCCGGGCCGTGTCAGCGAGGCGTGGATGAGTTCGCGCTCGGCGGCGGACTCCTTTGATTTGATTTCCAGTTCGAGACCACGCCGCATGAGTTCATTGCCCGCCCCAAGAATCTTGCTGACATTGCGGAGGGTGACGCGCTGCGTGCCGCAGGGCCGGCCCTTTTCGCCGAGGTAGAACTTCCCGTTCTCCACACGCACATTTGCGATGAACAGCGTCAGCAAATTCGTCTGAGCACGGCGAAAGGCTTCCTCCAGCGGTTCGTTTTTTGGGTCGGCTGCTTCAATAATGCCTTTTTCGAAGCCCTCCTTGTTCAGCTCGAAAATCCAGTTCGCGAAAAAGAACGTCCGCTGCCCCTTCATCACCGAGGCGAGCTGCTCGCGCTCCTGTTCGCTCAACTGCGTCACGTCATCCGCGCCGTAGAGGCCGTGGTAGGTCTGGTGGATGTGGAGCGTGTCGGCCTTCGCGTCGTGCTCGTAAGTCACCGTCTGCCGCTCGAACTCGATGCAGCCGGTCAGCGCGAATCCGAGCGCGAGGAGGGGAAGAAGTTTTTTCAGCACAACAAAGTTATAGGCGAGGCGGGCGGTGCAACCAAGTCGGAAAGCGTTTCCACCCGTAGTCGCAGGCTTCAGCCTGCGCTTCATAGTCACGCGCAACCTGAAGGTTGCGACTACCGCTCCGGGGGCAGCCCGAAATTTCCGCGTGCGTGCGTGATGCCGGACGCTACCTTCACCGTCAATTCTCGCACGCAATGAAACACATCCTGCCCACGCTCGCCGCGCTCTTGTTCGCCAGCCCGCTGCTGCCCGCCGCCGACACCTCCGCCATGACCACATCCAGGCCGGTCGCTCCCGCCCAGGCCCTCGCCTCGCTCAAGGTCGAGGCCGGGCTGCGCGTCGAGCTGGCCGCCGCTGAACCGCTCACCGGTTCCCCTTGCGCCGTCGCGTGGGATGACCGCGGGCGCATGTTCGTCGTGGAGAATCGCGGTTACCCGGTCGGCCCCGGCCCCGGCCAGCCGCCCGACGGTGTCATCGCCCTGCTGGAGAGCACGAAGGGCGACGGAGTTTACGACAAGCGCACGGTGTTCGCCGACGGCCTGACCTTCCCGAACGGCGTCATGTGCTGGCGCGGCGGCGTGATTGTCACCTGCGCTCCGGATGTTTTCTATTTCAAGGACACCAACGGCGACGGCAGGGCCGACTTGAAGAAGGTGCTCCTCACCGGCTTCGGCACGAACGCCACCACGCAGCTCCGCGTGAGCCACCCGATGCTGGGTCTCGATGGCTGGATCTACCTCACCAGCGGACTTGTGGGCGGCAAGGTCACATGTCCCGAGCATCCGGAGCGGCCCCCCGTCGCCGTGCTGCGCGGCGACTCACGCTTCCGCCCGGACACCCTGGAGTTCGAGGCCTTCCCCGGCGTCGCGCAGTTCGGTCAGTGTTTCGATGACTTCGGGCGCAAGTTTACGTGCTCGAACCGCAACCCGCTCCAGCACGTCGTCCTGCAGCCGCGCCACCTCAAGCGCAACCCGTATCTCGCTTTCGCCGAGACCGTGCAGGATGTCTCCCCACCCGGCGACGGCGCGAAGGTCTGGCCCCTGAGCGCGGACCACACCACCGCCGCGTTCATCCCCAGCCTGATGAGCACGCCGCACGCGGGCACCTTTACCAGCGCGTGCGGCATCAGCCTGTGGCGCGGCGGCGCGCTGCCGGCCGGCTTCGCGAACAGCGCCTTCGTCTGCGAGCCGGCGCAAAACCTCGTCCAGCGCCAGGTGCTCACGCCCGACGGCCCCACCTTCAAGTCCGCCCCCGCCACGCCGGGCCGCGAATTTCTCGCCAGCGCCGACACCTGGTTCCGTCCCGTCTTCAGCGCCACCGGTCCGGACGGCGCGCTCTACATCTGCGACATGTATCGCAAGGTCATTGACCATCCGCAGTATCTGCCCGAGTTCATCCGCGGCACCCTCGACTACGATGCGGGGAAGACGATGGGGAGAATTTACCGTGTGGTGCCGGCCAACTCGAAACTCCAAACTCCCAATCCGAAACTGGACAAAGCCAGCACGAAGGAGCTCGTCGCCAGGCTCAATGATGCGAATGGTTGGATGCGGGACACGGCGTTTCGGCTGCTGGCAGAAGATGGAAACCCGGCCAGCGTCCAGTTGCTCAAAGCAGCGTTAAACAACAAGCGGTTCTCACCTGCCGCCCGGGTCAAAGCTTTGCACTTGATCGAAGCCAGAGGGGCGCTCACGGAAGCCATGCTGGCTGCATCGCTCGGAGACGTAATGCCTGCCGTTCGTGAGGCCGCCGCACAGATAGTTGAAATCCGGCTCGCATCCGGCCAGATGGGACAGCCCGGAACACCGCTGCTGAAACTGGCGCGTGACAGCGACAGCCGCGTGCGATTCGCCGCGACCCTTGCGCTCGGCGCAACCAAGACCTCCGCGGCCCAAGGCATCGAGAATCAGACGATGTTCAGCGGCCTGGCTCACGCCGCGACGCTGGAAGCGGAGAACCGCTGGACCCGTGCCGCCGTGTTGTCTTCTTCCAGCGGCTTTGCCTCGCTGTTGCTTCGGGAGGTCGAACGTGAAGTTCACGGCGCGCCGAAGGGTTTGGAGCCGCTTTACTACGAGCTGGGCCAACTGTTGCTCGCAGAATCGCCGACAACGAGTGCGACGGGTGTTGCCACCGGCCGGCCGACCATTGAGCGGGAGTTGGCGAGCATTCTTGTCACGCACAGCGGGAAGAACATGCGTCCTGAACTGGCCACCGCCTTCGCCACCGGCCTCGGCAACGGCGCGCGCGCCAAGGGGCTCGGCAAGGATGGCCGTTCCGCCCTGGTTACAATTGCGTCGGCGAATCCCGATACCGCGCGCCGCCTCGGCGAGTTGTTCGCCACCGCCGGCCAGACTGTCGCGAATGCTTCCGCGCCAGCGCCGGAGCGGCTGGCCGCCATCGACCAGCTCACACACAGCGACTTCGCCACGTCGGGCGCGGCCTTGCAGTCGCTCATCGCCCCGCAGACACCGCATGAGCTGCAGGCCGCCGCCGTCCGCGCGCTGAGTCAGTTGCCCGGCGCGAAGGCTGGCGAGTGGTTCGTCGAGCGCGAGCGCTGGCGCAGCTACACGCCGCCCGTCCGCGATGCGGTCCTCACCGCGATGCTCTCGCAGTCCGCGCTGCAGCTCGTGCTGCTGAACGCCGTCGAGAAAGGCGTCGTGCAGCCGTGGGCCGTCCCTGCGAACCGCCGCAATCCGTTGCTCAAGCACCGTGATGCCGCCGTGGCGGCGCGCGCCGCGAAGGCATTCCAGCCGCAGGGCGCCGCTGATCGCATGAAGGTCTATGAGGACTGCAAGTCCGTGCTCGCATCGCCCGCCAGCGCGAAGAACGGCAAGGCTGTCTTCACGAAGATATGCGCCGGGTGCCATCAGTTTGCGGGCGAGGGCCAGCGCGTGGGCCCGGAGCTGACAGGGGTGCGCCTCCAGCCCGCCGAGGCCATCCTGTTGCACATCATCGTGCCCGACGCGGAGATTTACCAGGGCTTCATCGCCTACGAGGTCGAGACGAAGGACGGCCGTTCACTGACCGGACTGCTCGCCTCCGACACTCCGACGAGCGTCACCCTCCGGGCCGCGCAGGGTGTGGAGGAAACCATCCTCCGCTCCAACATTGCCAGGCTCACCAGCAGCAGCACCTCCCTCATGCCAAACGAGCTGGAGAAGACGATGACGAAGCAGGAGCTCGCGGACCTGATGGCGTTCCTCAAGGGGCAGTGAAGACGGACGGACGCATTATGGAGTGCGGTGACTCGTCACCGCTTTCCGCAGGCGACATGTCACCGCCGAAGTCCGCAACGCGGCTGCTTCCGCAATGTTACGCCCTGCGCAGTCGGTCAGCCGCACCCCAACGGGGTGCCGGAATAAAGCCCGGGGTTGGCGAAGCGAAGCGAAGCCTACCCCGGGAAAGCAGCCAAGTATGTGCGTGCCCTGAAGGGGCACTGGAACGCCACGCTTCCCCTCACCGTTCCACCGCCCCTTCAGGGCGGAGCTGCTTGTGGGCATGGCTACCCAGGGTAGCGCTGCGCGCAACCCTGGGCTGTATTCCAGTGCCCCGTTGGGGCACCGACTGCGGTCACGCCTTCCTATCCCTGCTGTGTCTTGTTGGGGTTGCCGTCGCGGCCGAGCCGCCCGTGCTCACCCTTCACGGCCTCACGATGGGTTCCACCTGGTCCGCCAAGTATCGCTCCGCCACGAACTCGCCACCGCCGCGCGTAGTCGAGCTGGCGTTTCAGGCTCGGCTGGATGACCTGGAGCAGCAGATGTCCACTTGGCGTGCGGACTCGGACTTGTCCCGCTTCAACGCCAGCCGCAACACCAACTGGTTCCCTGTCCCGCGCGACACGGCGGTGGTGGTGCGCGAAGCGCTGGAAGTCAGCCGGCTCACAGATGGCGCGTTCGACGTGACGGTCTTCCCGCTCGTGCAACTTTGGGGCTTCGGCCCCGGCGGGAAGAAAGGCCGCGTGCCCAGCGATGCCGAAATCGCCGCCGCGCTGAAACGTGTCGGCTGGCGGATGCTTGAAGCTCGACTCGACCCGCCCGCGCTGCGGAAGTCGCAGGCAGACGTGGCCGTGGACTTGTCCGCCCTCTGCCCCGGCTTCGCGAGCGATTGCCTCGGCGAATTGTTTGAAGCCCGTGGCATCCGCGACTATCTCGTGGAAGTCGGCGGCGAGTTCCGCGCACGCGGCAATGGCACGCTCGGCCCCGGCTGGCGCGTCGGCGTGGAGCGGCCCGAAGCCCGTGCCGGCGATTTGCAATCGCCGTCCAGCGCGCACGATCACGCCACCGACGGCGGTTACAAACCGCCGGCACGAGCACTCGCCGCCACGGTCACGTTGACCAACCAATCCCTTGCCACGTCGGGCGACTACCGGAACTTTTTCGCCGTCGCGAGCCGCCGCTACTCGCATCATCTCGACCCGCGCACCGGCTGGCCGACGGAGTCAACCATCGCCTCGGTGAGCGTGGTCCATTCATCCACAATGCACACCGATGCGCTCGGCACCGGTTTGACGGTGCTGGGCTTTGAGAAGGCCTGGGCGCTGGCGCAGCGCGAGAAGCTCGGCGTGCTCTTCATCCTGCGCGAAGGCGAACGTCTCACGCAGCGGGCGACGGCGTGGTGGCCGCACGGTCCAGAAGAGCGGCGCTGAAGCGACCGCAGTCCAGACGCTTCGCGAGGTCCGTGTATGCTTGGTGGTCGCGTCAGCGTTTGGACTGCGGTCGCTTCAGCGCCGCTTTTCGGGCAGGCCAACTCAGCGGTTGCCAGCCTTGCGGGGCTTGACCAATCTCGCGCCGTGAAAAGCCCGCTCTTCGCCTCGCTCTTGCTCGCCTTCGCCGCCGTCCTGCCTCTCCACGGGTGGGATTACGAGGGGCATCGCGTCGTGAACCAGCTCGCGCTGGCATCACTGCCGGCGAATTTCCCCGCGTTCGTGCGCGAGGCGGCGGCGCAGGAGCGCGTGGCCTTCCTCGCGGGGGAGCCGGATCGCTGGCGCAACACGACCGACCGGCCGCTGCGGCATTTCAACGGGCCGGATCACTATTTCGACGTTGAAGACCTTGCCACCCACGGTCTCGCGGCGACGAATCTGAGCTCCTACCGCTTCGAGTTCACCGCACAACTCGCGGCCATCCGCGCAAAGCATCCGGAGAAATTTCCCGCTGACGAGAAGGACCTTGACCGAACGAAGCACCTGCCCGGCTTCCTGCCGTGGGCCATCATGGAGAACTACGCGAAGCTCAAGTCCGGCTTCAGCTACCTCAAGGTCTATGAGGAAATGGGCACGCCGGAGGAGGTCTCCGGAGCCCGGCAGAACATCCTCTACATCATGGGCGTGATGGGCCATTACGTGGGCGACAGCACGCAGCCGCTGCACACGACGCGGCGTTTCAACGGATGGGTTGGCGAAAATCCGAAGGGCTATACGACGAACAAGACCTTTCACTCGTGGATTGACGGAGGCTATCTGAACAAGGTGGGTGGACTGAAGTTCGAGGAACTGCGGGCACAACTTCGGCCTGCGAACACGCTGACGAATGCCGGCCTCCCGGTGCGCGGCGCGGAGGAGGTCTTTGGTGTTCTGATGGCCTTCATCGTGGAACAGCACCGGCAGGTCGAGCCACTCTACCAGATGGACAAGGACGGCAGGCTTTCCGGCAGCGGCGAGGCGGGGATGGAGGGGCTGCCGTTCCTCAGCAAACAGGTCCGGCTCTCGGCGCAGTTGCTCGGCGATCTCTGGTTCACGGCCTATCAGAGCGCACCCGTGGACAATTTCCTGAAGAATCAACTCGCGAAGCGCCAGCTCCAGTCCGGGGCGAAGGACGGCAAAACAGAGGCCAAACCCAAGACCACGAGGAAGAAGTCCACTGAGTGAGGCTTTGTTGGATGGTTCGGTTGGCCCGCGAAACACGCGAATGAACGCAAAATGCAGAACCCCGTGCCGATGGCTTGCAGCCGCCGTGCCTGGGCCGGGAGCGCCGAGGACGTCGGCTGAAGGCAAGCCGGAGCAGCGCCTCCTCATTCGCGCTTTTTCGCGTATTTCTCGGGAAAACCGCTTCCTCCCATGAAACGCGCCGCCACATTCCGACTCGTCCTAGTCACCGCGCCGGATATGAAGACTGCCCGCGCGCTCGCCAAGGCGGCTTTGACCGCGAAGCTGGCGGCGTGCGCGAACCTCTTGCCGAAGGTGGAGTCGCACTACTGGTGGCAGGGAAAGCTGGAGTCGAGTCCCGAGGTGCTCATTGTCTTCAAGACGACGCGCGCGAAGCTGGCAGCGTTGGAGAAGCTCGTTGTGGCGAAGCATCCCTACGACACGCCGGAGTTCATCGCGCTGCCGCTGGCGGAGGGGAACAGCAAATACCTCGACTGGCTGGCCGCGAGCACGAGGGATTGAAAACCACCAACTGGCACTGACCTGCACTTACGACAGCAAGCCCCGGATGCTTCTCCCCATTAGTGCCAGTCAGTGCAGGTTAGTGGTTCAACTCTCAGCCCAATCCCAGAATCTTCCGCCCTTCCGCCGAGATCATGGACTGGTGCCACGGCGGATCCCAGACGACTTCCACGCTCGCGTCCTGCACACCTTCAAGCGCCAGGATTTTCTCCTGTGCGTCACGGGCGATGACCGGCCCCATGCCGCAGCCGGGCGCGGTGAGCGTCATCCTCACGAAAACCTTGTGGCCACCGGACGGGAGCGGTTCCAGGCCAAGGTCGTAGACCAGGCCGAGGTCCACGATGTTGACGGGGATTTCCGGGTCGAAACACGTCTTGAGCACGCCCCAGACGGCCTGCTCGGAGACGGCCTGCGGGGCGGGAGGGGCTGATGCGGCTGCTGTTGTCGGCAGGAGGCCCAGAGCATCCGCGTCCCGGCCATCAATGCGGAAGAGGCCGCCCATGCTGTGGACGGTGTAAGTGCCGCCGAGGGTCTGCACGATGTCCACTGGCGTAGCGGCTTTCAACGTGACGGCGGTGCCGACGGGAATCTGGATCGCCGCGCAATCGCGGACGAGGCTGACGGTGGTGCCTGCGCTCATGGGCGGGAATATGGCGACACCTGGCGCAAGCTCCAAGCTCCAAACGCAGCCTTCCGTTTCGCCCGCCGGCAGATGTGACTTGCCCTGCGAAACCCGCCTTCGGAAGGGCGACAGTCGGGCAGGGCCGCGCCTACGGCGCGGTGTCAAGCGAGGCCCAGATTTGATCCTGTGCCGTGTTGCAGGCCGGGCTGAGGGTGGTGCACTGGCCCAACGGCAGGGCAAAAATCGCGCGTTGCATCCATCGTGCCGAGCCGTCGGCAAACGTCACGTTGACCCCGGTGCGGTGGCGTGAATCCACACGCTCAGGCTGCCCAAGCCCGTCCGCCAGCAGGGCGGTGTTGGTCTGGAAATCCAGCCGGGGCCACGGATTCGGCGCGTCGCCCAGACCCCAGTCCACGATCGGACGACTTGCATAGCCGCCCTGCACGTTGACTCCGGGCGTGCCGGGCGGCCAGGGATTCGTCGCGGTGTTGAACGCCTGCTCCGGCGCCCGCTCGGCCGGGCAGTAGAGCACGCTCGGGGTGCTGACCAGTCCCGCCGTGTAAAGCAGTCCGAACAGGACAAACTTATCCGCCGTGCCGCTGTAAACCATCGTGTTGAACTGCTTCCGGCCGCTGCGGTAGCCAAGCGGCACCGCGTTGTCATTGTCGCCTGCGTAAACAGCGAACAGCAGGTGCGTCTGCCGCAGGTTGCCCAGGCATTTCGTCCGCAGCCCGCCGGCCCGGCCCCTGGCGAGCGCGGGGAGCAGCAGCGATGAGAGGATCGCGATGATGGCCATCACCACCAGCAGCTCGATGAGCGTGAATGCGCGGCGCGGGTTCACTGTTTCGGAAGGGCGAATGCCACATACGCATCACCCATGGGCAGGCCGAGTTTGCCGCCGCCGGTCGCCGCGATGACGACATGCTGGCGACCGTTCACCTCGTAAACCGCCGGCGGCGCGGAGGCGCCCCACGGGAGTTTCACCGACCACAGTTCCTCGCCCGTGTCCGCGTCGAACGCGCGCAGCTTTTCATCGCGCGTGCCGCCGGCGAAGACGAGGCCGCCCGCCGTCACCAGCGCGCCGCCGAAATTTTCCGTGCCCGTTTTTGGAACTCCCTGCTTCTTCAATTCATCGTGTTCGCCGAGCGGAACCTTCCACAGCAGCCTGCCCGAGTTGAGGTCAATGCAGTTGAGCGTGCCCCACGGCGGCTTGCACGCGGGGTAGCCCTCGGCGTCGAGGAAACGGTTCCAGCCCGTCTGCACGAACTGCGGGCGCTCCGGTTTCACGGGCGGTCCCTTGGGCGCGGGACGGTCGCGCAGGAAAAGGAAATCCAGCAGCGCCTGCTGGTCCGCGTCGCTCATGGGCGGTGCGACGGGCATCAGGCCGCGGCCCGTCTTGAGCAGCGCCACCACGTCGGCATCCTTGAGGCGGTGGCGCAGCCCGCGCAGGGGCGGCGCGACGCCTATGCCCATGCGGTCAAGTCCGTGGCACTGCACGCAGGTCACGCGGAAGATTTCCTCGCCGTGCGTCGGCTTCGCATTCGGGTTGAAGCGCGGCTCGTCATTGACCAGCAGCGACATGAGCCACGGCACCTCGTTCGCCGTGACGTAGAGCCGGCCGCGGGTGGGGTCGGCACACGCGCCGGTCCATTCCGCGCCGCCGTGGACGTTGTAAAACACCGTGACCTTCCGGTCGCTCAACGGCAGGAACCATCCGAACTGCGCGCTCTTCAACTGGTCGAGCACGCGTTCGCGAACCTCCTCGGTGCGTTCGCTCGCATCGGTGAGCTTGAATTCCTGCCTTGCGAACGGCTGCGGCAGATCGAGGTCGGGCTGATACGCCGCCGTGATTTCGCCGGGCAGCGTGGAGGTCGGCGCGCGGCGCATTCGAAAGGGAAACACGGGCTTGCCGGTCACGCGGTCCAGCAGCAGCGTGTTGCCGATCTTCGTCACGGCGGCGACCACATCCACTTTCTTCCCGTCGCGAGTGATCGTTGTGAGGATGGGAGGCGCGGGAACGTCGAGGTCCCAGATGTCGTGGCGGATTTCCTGGAAATACCAGAGCCGCTTGCCGGTCCGCACATCCAGCGCCACCACACAGTTGGCAAAGAGATTGTCGCCCCGATGCATCATCCCGAGGAAGTTTGGCTTGGGCGAGCCGG
>JBAYGL010000105.1:0-12612 GCA_041666725.1 Limisphaerales bacterium | reverse complement strand
TGCTCACGGGGCGACGGTTCTGGTATCAGACAGCGTTCTGCCTGTGGACCTTCGCGCGACATGCGGAGCGCGACCTGGCCCCGTGCATCTACGACGACGGCACGCTGACGGGAGAGTTCTCGGCGGCGCTCTTGCGGCTGTTCCCGGCGGCACGCATCGTTGCCCAACGCGACATCCTTGCGCGGCTGGACCAACATTTGCCCTCGGCGCGTTTCCCATGTCTGCGCGAGCGTTGGCTGAATTATCCCAACATCCGCAAGCTGACCGATGTCCACGTCGGAACCGCCGGGTGGAAGCTGGTCATGGATTCCGATCTGCTGTTTTTTCGAAAACCGGAGTTCATGCTCGCCTGGATGAACGCCCCGGACTGCCCGTTGCACGCCATGGATTCGGTCACTTCCTACGGCTATCCGGGCGAACTGATGGCCCGGCTGGCCGGGCAAAAGCTGGCGGAACTGGTGAACGTGGGCCTTTGCGGTATGCGCAGCGACGCCCTTGACTGGGAGCAGCTCGAACACTGGTGCCGGGTTCTGATCGAAGGGAACGGCACGCACTATTTCCTGGAGCAGGCGCTGGTTGCGATGCTGATGGCGGGCCGGCGTTGTGCGGTTGCGCCCGCCGCGGAATACGTTACCTGCCCGCAGGCGCCCGAGACAACCGCGTGCCGCGCCGTCATGCATCACTACGTCGCGGACTCCAAGCGCTGGTATTTCCAGCGAAACTGGCGGCAGGCCGTCTTCACAAGATGAGCCGTCCAGAGCTTTGCAATGCGGATCGGAATGCATGGATTGACGTGCTGCGCGGCGCGGCGGCATGCGCGGTGGCGTTGTTCCACTTCAGTTGCCTGCCAGTGAACGGGGATCCGGATTTCCTGGTGGTGGCATGGAGGGCGGTGTTGGCACACGGGCATTTAGGGGTGCCCGTATTCTTCGTCGTGAGCGGGTATTGCATTACAATGACCTGGTTTCGCAGCGCGACCTGGTCGGAGTTTGGCCGGCGGCGCCTGCGACGCATTCTGCCGCCCTACTACGCCAGCCTGCTGCTGCTGCTGGTCATGATTGCGGGGTTCAAGTTGATCAACGGCGTGAATGATGTGGCAACGTTGCCCAAGACCGCGAAGGCCGTGTTCGCCACCCTGACCCTCACCACCTGGCCGGTGACAGACATTCCCCCGATGAACGGGGTGTATTGGTCTCTGTCGTGCGAGATCACTTTTTACCTGCTGATGGCCGGGTTGCTGGCCCTGCCTGCGGCATGGCGCCTGAATGGCCTGGTGGCCTTGCATGCTGTGATATGCGGGCTGAGTTCGGTTCAGGTTCAGGGCATTTTTTTTGCGGACATGTGGCCGCTGTTTGGAATTGGCGCCGCGATCGCGGTGTGGCCGCAAAACCGGCTTGCTGCCAGGCTGATGGCGGCAAGCAGCGTCCTGCAAACAACCGTCATTTACACCTCGGGCCGCCCGTTCGCTTATACGGCAGTTGCCATGATTGCGGTCGGGCTGCTGTGGCTGGCCCCCCGCGTGTCATTCCCGGGCTGGCTCAGGCCAGCACGACAAGTTGGTGTCTTTTCCTATAGTGTCTATTTGATTCACCAGCCGGTGGGCTATTTCGGGCTGATGCGCCTGATGCCGAAAACATATCCCGGAGACATTGCCTATATTTCGGGGCAGCTACTGGTATTCCTCGGCACGCTCGGGATTGCCTACGTTTTCTTCCGCCTGTGCGAAGAGCCGTTCTTGAACGCGCCGAAGCCGACGGCCAGCGGCACCGGCACCCGGCAGCAGGACCCCCCCGTGAATTCCGGGGCTCAAGCCAAGGCTTTTCTCCGCCGGATTGGTGTCGGACGTTTCATCCTGCAGCATTTTTGGCAGCCAACCGTCGGCGTCCGCTGGTTGCTGGGCTTCGGCCTGGCTGGCGCCCTGCGGATGAAATGGGGCGAGGCCCGGATGCGCCGGGCCGCCGCCCGGCTGCCCGCTGTGCCGGCACCGGCTTCGACCGCCTTGTCCGCCACCTACATGACCGGGACGCATCACTGGCATCAAACCGCCTTCGCGGCCTGGTCGCTGGCCAAGGTGCTCCCGGACGGACTTCAGCCGACGTTTTACGACGATGGCACCCTTCAGCCCGGTCAGATCGCCAGTTTGAACAGAATCTTCCCTGCGAGCCGCATCGTGTCGCGGGCGGAGGCGGTAAGAAACCTGGATGAGTGTCTGCCACGCGAACGGTTTCCTTTGCTCCGTGCCGCGGAAGACCGTTGCCTGTTCATGAGAAAACTCGTGGCCCTGCGGGCCGGCTCGTGCCGATGGCAGCTTTACCTCGACAGCGACATGCTCTTTTTTCGCTGCCCGGAACAGCTGAAGAGCGCCGCACAGTCCGGCCGGGCCATCTACATGGCGGATCATGTTTTCGCATACTGTCTCAACGCCGATGAGGCGCTGGGTGTTTTTGGCAGCCCATTGGTGGAACGGGTCAACGGCGGTCTGGTGGGATTGAACGATGCGGCGATCAACTGGGAGCAGGTCGAGCATTGGCTGTCACAGATGACCCCTGAAACCAGGATTCACTCCATGCTGGAGCAAACCCTTACGGCGGCGCTCATGGGACAACAGTCCGCCCAGCCGGCCAATCCCGGCATCTACCGCATCATGTGGCTGCCAGACAAGCCGCCCGTTGAGGCTGCCCTGCTCCATTACATCTACCATTCCAAGCAGCTTTTCTTCTCTCAGGAATGGCGGCGGGTTCTGGCCATTCACGCCAGGCCGGGCCAGGTATAAACCCTGCGGCCTGCCCGGCCTGCCCCGAGAAACAACGCTGAAAACAGGTCCCGCAGTTCAACCCCCACTCATGTCAATGCATTCACTCCGCTTTCGCCTGGGCATCGCCCGCTTAAACATGCTGGCTCCGCTGCACTTCATCCTGTCGAGGTCGGAATTGCGTTCACTTCTCTCCCCGGATCATTCAGGGGCTGCGATGTTGGAACTGCAGCGCCGCTATCAGGGGCATGGATTGTTTCGGAACATATCCGCGTGGCAGGTTGAAAGTGAATACTGCCGTCTGGTTGACTGGGTTTCTCAACAACGGCCACGGGTCATTCTGGAGATCGGCACGCACGCGGGAGGGACGCTTTTTGCATGGAGCCGGATTGCCTCCGAGATGGTGGTTTCGGTGGATCTTCCGGGGGGAATTCACGGTGGCGGATATCCAGGTGTCAAACGCTGGCTATACCGTGAGTTTGTATCGGATCGTCCCGGGGTAAGCATGCAAATCTTCCGGGCAGACAGCCATTCCGAGTCGGTGCGCGACCAGGTGAAAGAAGCCCTTGGAGGCCGCTCCATTGATTTCCTTTTCATAGATGGCGACCACACTTATCAGGGTGTGTCTCGTGATTTCCAGCTCTGGTCGACTCTGGTAACTCCCGGAGGACATGTCGCCTTCCACGACATTCTGCCACAGGTGTCCCAGGTGGACTGCGGGGTTGACCGCCTGTGGTCGGAGTTGAAGTGTCAGTATCCGTCTTTCGAAATAATTGCGGACCCCAATCAGGCCTGGGCAGGCATCGGCGTGCTTCAGATCAAGCCAAGTTAAGGGAGTTCTCCCGCAAACCTCCGCCCTTCACAGGGAGACCGTCATCAGCACTCCGCTCATCTCCGTCTGCATGCCGGCCTACAACGCCGCGCGCTATCTTGCCGCGGCGGTCGAATCCGTGCAGGCGCAAACCTGTCCCCGTTGGGAGCTCATCATTGTCAACGACGGCTCCACGGACGGAACTGTTGACGTGCTGGGCGCTTTGCGTGATCCGCGCATCCGCGTGTTTCACCAGGAAAACCGGGGCCAGTGCGCGGCGGCCAACCGGGCGCTGGCGGAGGCGAAGGGCCAGTTCATCAAGTTCTTCGACGCGGATGATCTGCTCGCGCCCACCATGCTGGAGCGCCAGTTGGAGAGGCTACTGCCGCATCCCAACTGCGTCGCCTCCGCTGAGTGGGGCCGTTTCTACGGTGATGATCTGGGCACTTTTCAGCTCAACCGCCAGTCTGTGTGGCGCGACATGGAGGCGACGGACTGGCTCGTCGAATCCTGGACGGACGCCCGGCCCATGATGCAGTGCGCGCTATGGCTGATCCCCCGGGCGTTGCTGGACCGGACCGGTGGCTGGGACGAGCGGCTGTCGCTCATCAACGATTTCGAGTTCTTCGCCCGGGTGCTGTGCCACGCAGAGCGGGTGCTGTTCACGCCCGGCTGTCCCCTTTATTACCGTTCGGGCCTTGCCGGCAGCCTCTCCGGCAGCAAGGGACGGCGCGCAATCGAATCGGCCTTCCTCTCCCTGACTACCGGCGTTGATCACCTGTTGAATCGGCGTGCAGACCCGCAGTCGCGGTTGGCGTGTGCAAACCTCCTGCAGGACTTCATTTACTCCTGCTATCCGCAACATCCCGACTTGCGTGCGGCGGTGACGCAGCGAATCAACCTGCTGGGCCGCCCAACAATCGAGCCTTCCGGAGGCGGCAAGTTCCAGCTTGCCCGACGATTATTGGGTTGGCGGCTGGCCAAGTGCCTCACCTTTTTGTTCATGCCCGCATACGTTCGCTGCAATCTCAAGCGCCACCGTGAAACACCTGTTCCCGTCAACCCTTGATGTTTGAACGGATTCAACTGATGTCCCCATTTGTCGCAGCTCGTCTGTTGACGCGCCGCTCCGAGCGCCCGTGCGGGTGTGAGTAATCCTGCCTGTGCTCGCCGTCAGCCATCTGCTCCCCGCGCCATTCACCCAGCAAGTGGTGCTGGCGTTGCTGGAGGCAGGCGAGCAGACGCGCTTCTTTACGACGCTGACTCCTGATGGTTCCGACTTGGCAGCGCGTGCGTTGCGTCTCATCGGCGCCGGCCGTTCTCGTGCGCTGCGGGACATTCCGCCCGGCATGACGGAGACATATCCGTGGCGCGAGGCGGTGCGGCTGACCTTGGGGCGTCTGTCACGCGACGAACTGCTGCGAGACCGGATCTTTCACTGGGGGCGGGATGGCTTCGACGCCTGGGTGGCGCGCCGGATGAAGCCTCCGTTCCGGCTGGTGTATGGCTACGAAACCGAGTGCTTGGAAACCTTCCGCGCGGCCAGGGCCAACGGGGTGCGCACGGTTTACGATCTCCCATCCCCTGATCATGATTTTGTCGAAGGGTTGCTCCGCCAGGAGGGCGAGCGCTTTCCTGAGTTGCGCACGCCCGCACGGCGGCGATTCGAGGAGCTGCAGGCGGAACGCACCGCGCGGCGGCACGAGGAGTTCCGCCTTGCCGACGTGGTGTGCGCCAATTCCCAGTTCACCAAGAGCACCTGGGCTGACGCCGGAATGAATGCCGGGAAAATTATCACCCTCCCGCTGGGTGCCCCCGAACCGGATCCGACCGGGAGCGACGGTGGCACACAAGGGACCGGGCCATTGCGTTTGGTGTGGGCCGGGACTTTTTCCGTGCGCAAGGGCGCTCATTACCTTTACGAAGCGTGGCGAAAGTGGGCTGCGGGCAATGACGCGACGCTGGACGTGTTTGGCAGCGTGAATCTGCCGGCCTCGCTCAAAGTCGAGAGTGGCTCCGGCCTGACCTTCCACGGGCCGGTGCCGCGTGATCGTGTGCTGGCCGCGTTCAAGGCGGCGGATGCATTGGTGTTCCCGACGTTGT
The DNA here is from genome assembly GCA_041666725.1 of Limisphaerales bacterium. GTDB lineage: Bacteria > Verrucomicrobiota > Verrucomicrobiia > Limisphaerales > SXTU01 > SXTU01. The sequence continues at coordinate 6,946 of JBAYGL010000105.1, read as the reverse complement.
GCGATGGTTTCGGATTGGTGGTAAACGAGGCGCTCTCGCGCGGCCTTCCGGTCGTCACCACCCGGCGTGCAGGCGCATCCGACCTGATCCGGTCGCGCGAAAACGGCCTGCTGATCGAGCACGGCAGCGTGCCCGCCCTGGTCGAAGCGCTGGACTGGTGCGCCACTCATCGCGAGGAACTCCGTGCCATGCGCCCGGAAGCCCTCTCCACGGCGGCGGCCTGGCAGTGGAAAGATTACCGCCGCGCCCTGCGCGAAACGCTCCTCAAGAATCTGGTCCCCGTGTTATGAGACTGCTTCGCTATCTGCCGGAATCCTGGAAGGAGTCCCTCCGCCGTCGCGCCGGTGTGATTACTGTTCGCGAACGGCTGGAGAACCTTCGTGCAGCCGGTTTCAGGGCACGCAAGGTTATTGACGCCGGAGCCTATCAAGGGGACTGGTCGCGGCTTGTGCTGGAGGTGTTTCCCGGGGCTGAAACACTGATGATCGAGCCGCAGACCACCCATCGCGAGGCGCTGACCGCGCTGACTGTCGCCCATCCCGGAGTAAAATTGCGCCACGCAGTGCTGGGAGCCCGGGCCCGGAAAGTGAGGTTTCTGATTGAGGCAAGCAACAGCCGGGTGATTCCTCCCCACTGGGATCCGCCTGCGGGCAGCCGGATCGAAGAGCACGAACTGGAAACTCTGGCAGAGATCGCCGCAGAAGAGGGGTTCACCGAATGCAACTTGCTGAAGCTGGACCTGCAAGGCGAGGAGCTGGAGGCGTTGAGCGGGGCGGGGGAGATGTTCGGCAGATGTGAAGTGATCATCACCGAGGCCTCCTGGCTGCGCATCGGCGACGTGCCTCTGGCGCACGAGGTCATTGCGCGGTTCGACGCCGCCGGCTACCGCCTGTATGACGTGTTCGGACACAACTACCGGGCGCTGGACCGCGCACTGTGGCAGACGGATTTTATCTTTGTGCGAAAGGATTCCTCCCTCATCGCTGATTTGCGGTGGTCCGCGTGAGCAGGCTGTCGCAATCGGAAAACCTGGTTCAACCGGTGGCATCCAAACGCGCAACACGCATCTGTCTGGTCACGCCCGGGCACCTGTCTTCCACTCCGCGGATCATCAAGGAAGCCGAAGCCCTCGCGGCGGCGGGTTTTGATGTGCATCTGGTCTCCAGCTCTCACTACGCACCGGTGGAGCCTTTGGATCTGTCGATTCTCCAGCGGGCCACATGGCGGAACATCCGGGTCCGCACGGCTGCGGGTCCGCGAGTGTTTGTCCGTCGGCTCCGTCGGCGCTGGCTCCGCCAGTTCCGGCCATCGGTTGAAGCGCTGTCCCTGAGCCAGGCGCTGTTGCTCCAGCATTCGGGCCTGCCTCGTTTGCTCGAAGCAGCGGTGGCCACTGGGGCGGATTTTTTCCACGGACATTGCGTGGCCGGCCTCGCAGTGGCGGCACAGGCGGCGGCGCAGCGCGGGGTGGCTTACGGTTTTGACGCGGAGGATTTCCACGAAGCGGAGACACTGGAGGTGGAGCAAAAACCCTTCGAGGGAGCCATCGTGCGCCGCATCGTGAGCGCTTACCTGCCCGGGGCCAAACTGCTTACCGCTGCGGCGCCGTTGATTGCCGGGGAATATGCCCGGTGCCACGGCGTCCACATGGCGGTGGTGCTCAATGTCTTTCCCTTGCGGGACGCGCCTGTTGAGCCGGTGCCGGAACGTCACATCAGCGCGGAGGAGCCGGCGCGTCTCTACTGGTTCTCGCAGACCATCGGTCCGGGACGCGGACTGGAGAGAACGCTCGCAGTGATGGCCCGGATGCGCACGCCGACGCGGCTTCAGTTGCGCGGGGGAGTGTCCGCAGGTTACGCCGATCACTTGCGCAAGGTGGCGGAGCGATCCGGTCTGATGAATGCGGTTGAGTTCCTGCCTTCAGCCTCGCCCGACGAGATGGTGCGGCTGGCCGCCGGAGCAGACGCGGGCCTGGCGGTGGAGGAGTCCTGGCCTCGCAATCACGATTTATGTCTGGCCAACAAGATTTTTGTGTATCTGCTGGCGGGCATCCCACAGATGCTGTCACGGACGGCCGCGCACGAGGCGCTCGCACCAGACTTGGGGGAAGCCGGCATCCTCGCGGACTTCGATCAGTCTGAGGCGACCGCCCGCCGGCTGGACGATTTTTTCCAGAACAAGTCTCAGATGCAGGCCGCGCGCGCGACGGCATGGAGGCTGGCTCGTGAGCGATTTTGCTGGGACGTTGAGCGGACGAAGCTGGTGGAATTGTTCAGTCGTATCGCTTCAGCACCCACTCCAATCGGTGCGGTTTGAAGCCGTATTGCCCACACCAACATGGACGCCTCCAAGTTTGACTCCGCGCGGGACGTGACCTTGCAGGTCAACCTCAGCCCCGGCGATGTTGCCTACGGGCGGCTCACGGTGCCGGCGCTGGTGCGGGCGCATCCACGCGTCGCCGCCCGGCTCGCGGTGGTGGATTGTTGCCGGGCGCGACGCACGCGCATCTTCGATCCGGAGCGGCGGCTCGCCGAGCCCGGCTTTTCCGAGCGCGTGGCCGAGGTGCGGCGCATGGCCAGCGAGTTTGAGTCAGACGGGCTGTTTGACCGGGTGGTTTATCTGATGCCCGGAGATCCGCTGCTGCCACAACTGGCGCGCAAGTATGTCCGCCCGTGGATGCGCGAGACGCACGACTACGCGGGCTGCGCCTTCGCCGCTTATTGGGCCGGGTTCGACCTGCCCACGACACGGTTTGTGGCGCACTTCGATGCGGACATGATGATTTATCAAGCTCCGGGTTTTGATTGGCTGGCGGAGGCGTTGTCTCATTGGGAGGAGCTGCCCAGCGTGGTGGCGGCAACGCCGCGCATCAGCCCATCGGGATTTGCCGCGTGTCCGGAGGAGGACGCACCGTCGGCACGCGTAGGACGGCCGAAGGAACGCGCTGCGGGCGGCTGGGTGAACGACTGGTTCAGCACGCGCTGCCTGCTGCTGGATCGCGAGCGGCTGGCGCCGCACCTGCCGCTGGTGGGCGGCCGGCTGGCCTGGGAATACAGACTTCGGCGGTGGTTGGATCGCGGTTACCCTCCGGTGCCTGAAGGAGTGCTCTTCCGGGTGCTGGGGCCTCGGGGCCTGCGGCGGCTCAATCTGGACACCGAGCAGGCGTGGCTCCTGCATCCGCAGACCAAGCCGCCCGAGTTCGTCGCCCTGTTGCCGCAGATGCTCTCGGCCATCGCCGCCGGGCGCGTGCCGCCGACCCAGCGCGGCGAGACGGATGTGCAACTGGCGGCGTGGCAGAGCTGGCTCGCCGAGAAGCCATGAACAAAGTCCTGCCCCGGTCACAATTTTTTTAAAGACTTGAAGTCTGTTTCAACTATCTCCATGTCGCCCCCCCCTTCTACTGAACTGACCGGCTGGAATCGCTGGTGGCAGCTCAAGCTCCGCTTCGGCCTGGCCAAGCTGCCGTTTTTCCCGGTGCGCTATCGCCTGCGAACTCCCGGCCTGCCGGATGCCACGTTCCGCTGGACGCGGGTGATACCGTTCATGCATCCCGTCAAAGGGGCGTTCAACTTCGACTTGTGGGGTTGGGACGTGCGTGAGCTGCGGTTCCTGCGGCGGTTCCTCTCACCCGGCATGCGTTTTATCGACATTGGGGCTCATCATGGACTTTACGCCGTGCTTGCCTCTCATTGCGTCGGCAACACCGGACGGGTGGATGCCTTTGAGCCGGCTCCCGAGATTCACAGGCGGTTGCGGTGGCATCTGCGCCTGAACGGCGCGAGAAATGCCAGAACGCATGTCCGCGCGCTCGGTGCCGAAAGGGGAAGATGCGAGTTCTTCATCCCCGTGGGCGGAATTGACACCATCAGCAGCCTGCGACGGCCCACCATCGGATCGGGAGTGGTCAGGCGGGTGGAGGTTGAAGTCCTGCCTCTCGACGAATTCGTTGGCGAAACGCAGGCCCCCGGCGGTTGCTTCATCAAACTGGATGTCGAGGGTGGCGAGCTGGCGGTGCTGGAGGGGGCCCAGCGGTTTATCCGTGAGCAACGACCGCTCTGGATGTTTGAAACCATTGATGTCACCGCCGCCACTTGGGGCAAAACGGCGCGTGCCTTGGTTGAGCGGTTTATCGCCATGGATCATCAGATATTCAACTTCACCCAGGAGGGCTTGCTGCAACCCCACGTCTTGAAAAACGTCTATCCGGATCCGCAGGACGAGAGCAACTGCGACCTGCTCGCGGTGCCCAGTGAAAAAACACACCTAGTCCGGCATCTCATGGCAGATACGAACACCACGCACGCCACATGAGCTACGAGGAAAGTTTCTTCAAGGCTTTGCGGGAACAGCCCCTGCGCCAGCCGGCGCGGGTGCTGCAGGCACTGGCCCGGCACCTGGGTCTGCAGCGTCTCCGGGAAGCCGCGCGTCTGCGCCGGGCCCAGGGTGCGGGCGCCAGCATTCTTCGCTGCGATGGAATCATGCGCCCGGCGCGCCATAAGTATCGGGGCTACAGCGGGCCTTGGGTTGAGGATGCATTTTTTGATTACTGGGTGAGGGAGTCACCCCGGACGAAGCTGCGCTACCTCCCCGTATTCTGGACGGACATCTATTGGCACATCCAGACCCACCGGTGGCTGCCAGCGCAGGAGAAACGTTATGCGCACGAGCTGGCGGTCGCGCTGCGCGAGCGGGTCGAGCCGACGGGCCAGTATTTTACCGTGCTCGAATACGATCATGCCATCTGGGATTGGCACGCCTTTCCTCGCAACGTGATCGTGTTCAGCGCCGGGGGCTGCGGGGACATCCCCCTGCCCCTGCTGCTTCGCAGCCCCGCCTTCGCCAACCCCGCCAAGGACATCCGGGTGTCCTTCATGGGGCAACTGGATGGTTACAGCAACGTCACCGGGACCCGGGGGAAAATGAAGGAGGTAATGCAGGGACATGCTTACCTGGGACAGGGCCCGGGCTGGCGCGACATCATGGGGCGATCAGTATTCTCCTTGTGTCCGCGCGGGCTGGGCCGTGCGAGCTTCCGCATGTATGAGGCTTTGAGCGTCGGCTCAATCCCTGTTTACATCTGGGATGATGTGGAGTGGCTGCCCTGGCGTGATGAGCTGGACTGGTCCGAGTTCTCCCTCTCGGTCAACGTCGCTGAACTCGATTCCTTGCCTCAACGGCTCGCCGCCATTTCCGACGAACAGATACGCCGGATGCAGCGGCGGATTGCGGAACTCTACGACGACTACTTCACGCTGCCCGGAGTGTGCCGGCAGATCCACAAGCGCGTGGAGAAGCTCGCCGACCCGCGGCAGTTTCGCGACTTGATGGCGGCGCGACCCTATCCGCCGGGGATGGTGCCCGTGCCGATTCCTGAAGGACTTTGAGCGAGGCGGTCGGTTGCCGGCTGATCCTGTTCCCTGATGCGCGTGCTGCTCACTGCCGACCCGGAGATTCCGGTCCCGCCACAGGCCTACGGGGGGATCGAGCGCATCGTGGACGCGCTGGTCCGGGAGTTCACGGCCCGGGGACATACGGTCGGGCTGGCGGCGCATGGGGAGTCGAAATCCCCGGCCAGCCAGTTGTTCCCCTGGCCGGGGCGGAATTCATGCACGCAGATGGACACGCTGCGCAACATACTTGCGCTGCGACGGGCGGTGCGCGCGTTTCAGCCCGATATATTGCACAGCTTCTCACGGCTCGCTTACCTGTTGCCGCTGCTGCCCACCCGGCTGAACAAAATCATGTCTTACCAAAGGCACACCGGGGGAAGGCAACTGGGGGTTGCTGCGCGGCTGGGAGGGAAGTCGCTGCGGTTCACGGGCTGCAGCGAGTTCATCGCTTCGCAGGGCCGACGGGCTGGCGGAGTGTGGCGGGCCGTTCACAATTTCGTGGAGCCGGAGAAGTTTACCTTTGTCCCCCGGGTATCAGCGGATGCCCCGCTCGTGTTCCTGAGCCGCATCGAGAGCATCAAGGGCGCGGATATGGCCATCGCCATTGCGCGCGCCGCAGGCCGGCGGCTGGTGCTGGCGGGTAATCATGCCGCCAGCGGGCCGGAGCGGGAGTATTGGGATTCAAAAATCGTCCCGCAACTGGGCCGTGACGGGGTGGAATGGATCGGCGAGGTGAACGACGTTCAAAAAAACGAGCTGCTCGGTGGCGCTGCTGCGTTGCTGGTCCCCATCCAGTGGGACGAGCCGTTTGGCATTGTGTTCGCCGAGGCGTTGGCCTGCGGGACACCGGTGCTGACGTGTGCTCGCGGGGCCACGCCGGAGATCGTGGAGGATGGAAGAGCCGGCTTCTTTGCGGCCACGGTGACCGAAGGGGTCGAGGCCGTCCGGCGGCTGGGCGAGCTGGATCGGGCCGCCTGCCGCCGCACGGCGGAGGAACGCTTCAGCGTGCGGCACTGCGCCACGCAGTATCTCGACCTCTACCAGGAAATGCTGGATTCGCGGGCCTGAGCCACGCCGTGTCCGTGACGATGGCGTGAACCCGCGCTGAAAAGAAATGAGCTCCCCCTTCAACACTTCGCGTTTTGGCGGACTGGTCCGCCCTCTGCACCGGCTCCCACTGCTGCGCCGCATGGCCAGACAGCTTGCGCGAGGCCTCGTGCTGACCCAGGACTTTCACGGAGGCAGGATCGCGTTCAACGCCGTGTCCCATTCCTGGGCCTGGACGGGGGCATGCACCTACGAGAACTTTGACCGGCCTGTGCAGGACCGGCTGCTGGCGTTGTCCGAAAGCCGTCCCCGGCTGCTGGACGTGGGCGCAAACATCGGCGTGATGACCCTGAGCGTCCTGCTTCGCAATCGCGCGACGCGGGCGCTGGTGGTTGAGCCGGGCAACGAGGCGGTCGCGCTGCTGCGGCGGTCGCTGCATCTGAACCGGCTGGAGGAACGCTGTGAAGTGCTGCATCTGGCCGCCTCCGCCGGTGCGGAGAAGCTGCCGTTCG